>CACXHM010000106.1 GCA_902767465.1 uncultured Bacteroidia bacterium | reverse complement strand
TCGCCAAGGCCCTCGAGCAGGCCCGCCAGGGCAGGCTCCACATTATGGGCGAGATGCTCAAGACCATTTCCGAGCCTCGCGCGGACTACAAGCCGTTCGTACCTCGCATCGAGGAAATCCGCATCCCCGCTGAATTCATCGGTGCAGTGATCGGAAAGGGCGGTGAGACCATCCAGAAGATTCAGAAAGAGACAGGCACTACCATCACCATCGACGAAGTCGCGCTTCCAGGTGGCGGCACCGAGGGTGTGGTTGACGTGGCCAGCACCGACGGAGACTCCATGAAGAAGGCTCTCGACTGGATCAAGGGCATCTGCGCAGTCCCCGAGGTTGGTGAAGTTTACCACGGAAAGGTGGTGAGCATCCTTGATTTTGGAGCATTTATCGAAATTCTTCCCGGCAAGGAAGGACTGCTTCACGTTAGCGAAATAGCTTGGACCAAGACCGAAAAGGTGGAGGATGTCCTGACCGTTGGCCAGGAAGTGGATGTGAAACTCCTCGAGATCGATGCCAAGACCGGCAAGATGCGCCTTTCCATGCGCGCCCTTACCGAGAAGCCCGAGGGTTATGTGGAGCCCAAGCCTTCCCGTGGACCCCGTCGCGAAGGTGGCGACCGCAAGGATGACCGTCGTTCCGAACGTGGGGAACGCCGTGGCAATGACCGTCGTGGTTCAGAGCGTGGCTCAGAACGTGGAGAGCGCCGCGAAGGTGGCCGCGACCGCGGAGAGCGTCGCAGCTTCGGCCCTCGCCGCGAGCAGGCTCCCGCTCCCGAAGCCGACGACTTCAAGGAAAGCGTAGAGGAAATCTACTAGATTCCGGGACATCAACGCTTTGCGTGATTTTCAATAGATTGATTATCAATCGATTGCTTATAAACTATCGCCGAAAACCGGCGATAGTTTTTCTGTTATTGCCTGATACTCAACAACTTGGAAAATACGGCTTGCGGAGGCTGGTTTTCGTGCACGGGCAGGCCTTCGGCCCCGTCCGCCCTTCCCGTCCGCCGCGAAAAGCAAAGGGCCCGACCGTTTCCCGCAAGGGGATCCCGTCCGGGCATTGCTTTTCCGAAAGGCCAGTGCCGGGCAGGGCAAAGGGCCTCTACATAGCAGGTTGTGGACTTGATCCGAAAAACGTACTGTGCTGTTTTTTGTGTATATTTACGGCAGTTTAAGAAGCTGTTCAAATGAAAAACACGATTCTTATGGCAATTGCATTCTGGAGCATCCTGTGCGGATGTTCATCGGTAAATAATATTGATGTCGGCTCCTTTGCAAATGCTGTTGCCGATGGCGCCCGTATTTTGGATGTGCGTACTCCGGCGGAGTTTGAGGAAGGATATGTCCCCGGAGCCGTGAATGTAGATTGGAACGGGGAGAATTTTGAGTCCAAGGTAGATGCTGCATTCGATACAGGGGCCCCTCTTTATATATATTGCAGGAGCGGGCGCCGCAGTGCCGCTGCTGCCAAGGCCCTGTCAAAAGCCGGGTATGAGGTATTCAATCTTCTTGGAGGATACGAAGCCTGGACGGCGGCAGGGCAGCGTATAGACCAGGATGCAAAATATGCTGCAAGTCTGATTCCTGCAGGCAGCATGGTTCCGGATTTCGTGTTGAAGGATTTGGATGGCAACTGGGTGACGCTGAATGATTTCCGTGGCAAGGATGTCGTGCTCGTTTTTTGGGCGTCATGGTGCCCCGACTGCCGTGCAGAGATTCCTGACATCAAGGCTATGCGACAGGCGTCGGATTCTGCGGATGTTGAGTTCGTATCGGTTTCTTTTGACAGGGATATCGAAACCCTGCGCAGTTTCGTGGCAGAAAATGCCCTCCCGGGAGTACAGCTTTTCGATCCGGCCGGGAAGAAGGATTCCAAGGTTGCCGAGGCATTTGGCGTAAAATGGATTCCTTCGCTCTATTTTATTGATGCCGAGGGAAAAGTTTCGGTTTCGACTGTGATGGCGTGGAAGGTTGCCGATGCCCTTAATGGCAACATTCCCGTCTCATCTCATTCCGGAGCCCTTTGCTCCAATGAATCTTGTGCGTTATGATAGTTTTTATAACAGGCGCCAGCAGCGGAATTGGTTTCGACGCTGCGCGAAAACTTGCTTCCCAGGGACATAAGGTTTATGCCGGAGCAAGGCGTGTCGACAAACTCGAGGCGCTGAATGAATTCGGGATAACTCCTCTTTATTTGGATGTTACCGATGAGGAGTCGTCGCGCGCTGCCGTGCAGACGGTGCTGGATGCGGAAGGCCGCATCGACGTGCTGGTGAACAATGCCGGCTATGGATATTACGGCGCCGTCGAAAACGTCGCCATCGAAGAGGCCCGCCGCCAGCTCGAGGTTAACGTGTTCGGCCTTGCCAGACTCTGCCAGCTGGTGCTCCCGGCGATGCGCGCTCAGGGGAGCGGACGCATCATCAACATCGCCTCGGTCGCCGGACACATGAGCATGCCTTTCGGCGGATGGTACTGCGTTTCCAAGCATGCGGTGGAGTCGCTGAGCGATGCCCTGCGCATGGAGGTGAAATCCTTTGGCATCAAGGTCTCCATCGTGGAGCCCGGCCCCATCCATACGGACTGGGGGCTGATCGCGGCCGACCACCTCGAGGAATCTGCCGCCGGCACCGCCTATGAGGAACGAGCCCGGCATGAGACGGCCATGCTTCGCAGGGCTTACGGCTCGTCGCTCCTGCCCGAACCGAAAGTTGTGACGCGCGCCATCTCCCGTGCGGTCAACTCCCGCCGCCCCCGCGTGCGCTACCGTGCCGGCCGCGGCTCCACCCTCATCATCTTCATGCACACCCTCCTTCCTTCCCGCTGGTGGGATTTCATGATGCGGATGTTCTAAGATGGCGGTTCTCATGCCAAATTGTCGCGGATATTGCCAGATTGGCGTTATTTTGCATCTGGTTCATCCTTTGTAATTATACAGGTGTCCCGCAAGGGATGCGGCAAGAAGGCCGGACGGCCGGGCACCGCAACGATTAAAGTTTTTGAATTATGTTACCTGTACGTAGAAATGCTGATAGCTGGCTGCCGGACATTTTCAACGACTTCTTCGACAACAGCTGGATGGAAAGGACCAATTACACAGCTCCCGCCATCAACGTTATAGAAAACGAGAAAGAATACGAAGTAGAACTCGCCGCTCCGGGTCTTACCAAGGAGGACTTCCAGATTCATGTAGATGGAGATGGTAATCTTCAGATTGCGATGGAAAAGAAGAACGAGCATAAGGAGGGCCACAAACAAGGCCGCTACCTGCGTCGTGAGTTTTCCTACGAGAAATTCGCTCAGACCCTGCTTCTGCCTGACGATGTCGATCAGGAGAAAATTGAAGCCCGCATGGAAAACGGCGTACTGAACGTACATCTTCCAAAGCGTGAGAAGGTTCAGCAGAATGAGGCTGTAAAGCAGATTTCGATACAATAAGTAGGCGTGTTTTATATTTGGCTGGTTATCAGCTATTTATCCCAAACGTGTCGCTTTTTAAAAGCGACACGTTTGGGATAATATATTGAAACACAACACTTTATACAACACGGTCAAAACGCGCTCTTGCTTGCTCCACGCTTTGCCCTACTTGAAATAAAACTGATTGTGTTTGAACCTGACCCCTCCGACTATGGACTGGTAGGCCAGGCGTTCATCTCCTGAAGCAAGGAATATGATTCCACAATAGCGGAAACCATGTTTGGCCAGGTTATGCTGCATAATAAGGTTGTCGCGATGCGTATCTATGCGGATGTTCCGGTCAATCGAGAAAGCGAAGTCCATTATAGTAGCAAATACTCCATGAACATCTGGAAGGCTGCCTATGCGATGAATTACGTGATAGGGGAGCGTGTCGTCCAGCCAGACGCCGTTATAAATACGTGCATAGGTGGGCTCGGGTGACGGGATGAATGCAAAGTATCCCGCAACTTTGCCTTTGTCTTCGACAATGAAACCGAAGCGGCCTGCAATATCATCGCGGATCAGGGCCTCCGAAGGATAGCCATTTGCCCACTGATGCATGTTGCCGGAAGCCCGCATGATACCCCTGGCCGCCTCAAGGACGGTCATTATGGCGGGAACATCTCTTCTATGTGCCAGTCTTACTGTCATTTAACAGCAAATATATCAAAAAAATCGGAAGTGCAACAATTGCTGTACTATACTGTCAAACAATGTAAATGAACCTGAATGAACTTGATATAGTTCTTCGGGATCTTTTAATTTGCAAACCAATGTTTTTCAGGACATCGCACATGGGACTTCCGGAAAGAGCAAGGTGTCACGTCTTAATCTGTCCGCCGGTGCTTTGTGGTGTCCGACAGTTTGGGGCTCGGTTTATATGGGGTGCGGATATGGCCGTCGCCTGCTTTTGTGGCAGGATTCCGGGGGAGAATGGGCCGAAGTTTCGAACCGTAGCAGTGCGGGAGTCATGCTCGAGGCCGGGATTCTGTTGCATTACGACAATCTTGTATTCAGCTTCGGAACATCAGTTGTCCCCGGCACTTCCGACTATCTGTATGCCGACCTTTCAGTTGGTATCGGGTGGAAATTTTGATTTACGCAGGCCTTGTGATGTGGAAGGACGGAAAGGGTTAATACTGCTTTCCAGGCCGCAGGATCATGAAAACCACGGCGGCGATGCAGACCGCAACGCCTATTCCCATTTTCACAGTCAAGGGCTCTCCGAAAAGAAGGGTCCCGATCATGATTGCGGTCAAGGGTTCGAAGACTCCGAGGATGGAGGTCTTAGTGGGACCTATATATCGGGAGGATATCGCCAAGGTAAGCAGTGATATCATCGTCGGGACGATGGCGAGGCCAAAGAGGTTCCCCCAGTCGCAGAGGGTGTCAACGCCTTCCGTGATGCTTCCGCCCTGAACTGTACGGATGGCTGCGAACAGGGCTGTTCCAGTCAGCATTGCATAAAGAGTCAACGTATGCTCGGAGACATTCTTGATCCGCTTGCTCCGGTTTACGATGACAAGGTAAAATGCGTAACTCAGTGCTGATGCGACGGCCAGGATGATGCCTGGAAGCCGGATGGATGCCCCCTGGGAAGGGCTGGACAGCAGGAGTATCCCTCCGAAGGTGGCTGCGATGGAAAGCCATGTCTGCCAGCTCGGATAGAACCGCAGGAAGACCATGATGAGGGCGACGAACACCGGATAGAGGTACACCAGCGTCGTGGCAAGCCCCGAAGGGATGAACTCATAGGAGAAAAACAGGAAGATGCTGCTAAAGGCGAATAGGATACCCAAGAGGGCGAGAAGGGCGATTTCGCCGCTTTTTACCCGGAATCGTTCACGTTTTGCAAGCATCCACGCAGCAAGGATGGCAGCAGAAATGCCGTAGCGGAAAAAGAGCATGACCAGAACCGGAACTCCGCTCTCCAGAAGGGGTTTCGCAAACAGCGGATTGGTCCCATAGGAGACCCCTGCGATGAATCCGGCCAGATAACCTGCCAGCCGCCGTTTCTTTATTTCGATATTTGGCATCAAAACCAGTATTCTCAATTTTGGGAGCGCAAATATACGCAAATACTGCTATCTTTGCACCCTCTGTCAAAATGTCTTGCGATGAACGGAATATGGACTGTCTTGATGCTGGTGGCTTCGAACGTTTTCATGACATTCGCGTGGTACGGCCATCTGAAATTAAGTGAAATGAAGATATCCACGGGCTGGCCGCTGATTCTGGTCATTCTGTTCTCCTGGGGAATAGCCTTTTTTGAGTATTGCCTCACCGTTCCTGCCAACCGGATCGGCTTTTCCGGCAACGGGGGACCTTTCAGCCTTATGCAGCTGAAGGTGATTCAGGAAGCGATATCGCTCACCGTTTTCACGGTGATAGTGATGTTCGTTTTCAAAGGCCAGGCAATCCATTGGAACCATATCGCCGCCTTTGCCTGTCTGGTGCTCGCGGTGTTCTTCGCGTTCCTTAAATGAGGCCCTGACGTGAAACGGCTAAATGAACCTGAATGAACTTGATATAGTTCTTCGGGTTCATTTTTTTTGTGCCCAAAATGAGTCACATTATTTTCAAACTAATTCAAATCACGATGAAACGTTCGGCCATCTTATTGCTTTTGTCATTAGCTTTATTTGCCTGTTCACCAAAAGAGTCCGTTTCCGGCACTGGTACTGATCCTGGTACAGCCACTGGCAAGGAAGTCATTACCGGTGATTACTCATACGAAGGGTATGAGACAGTTATAATAAATGGAACCTGTAATGTGGAGCCTCTCCTGGGCGTTTCTGTTGTTTATGGAATCATGTTCTCCGATACTGACCTTACCAGAGATCCGGCAACTAGGGAGGCTAATGAAAAAGATGCAAATAATCGCTTTAAGTGCGAGATTCGTGTTGAACCTGGCGGAGGTCTTTATTATTATAGGGCCTATGCCTCCCGAGGCGGGGAAACGTTTTTTGGAGAAATAAAAACTTTCAAGACCAGAGAAATAGTTCCTTCTTCAGGAGACGCCATTGATATGGGGTTAAGTGTCAAATGGGCGTCATGCAATCTTGGATCGAAGAAAGTAGAGGATATGGGAGATAAATACGCATGGGGTGAAACTAAAACAAAAAGCAGTTTTTCTCTTGATAATTATAAATTCTATTCAAGCAATACATATTCCAAATACAATTCCTCTGACGGAAAAACAGTATTGGATATGGCAGATGATGCTGCTAATGCGAAATTGGGAGGAAACTGGCGAATTCCAACGAGAGAAGAAATAGACGAGCTGCTTGAGAATAGTGTTGACTATTCTATTGAATATCATGAAACACCCGGAACTGCGTTCGTGAGTGAGACTACAGGAAATGTTCTCTTTTTCCCAGATTCTTCTGAGACACCATATTGGTCATCGACATTATATAGTGGCTCCAAAGCATATTATACTTATGAGCATTATTCATACAAGATAGTAACTGGTGACAGATACATTGGTCGATACATCCGTCCCGTGCAGGGAGGACCTGTGGCCTCTGAAGAGACTATTAGTATAAGTGTTTCAAGTATAACAAGTACTTCCTGCACGGTAACACTGTCTCCGAATGCCTCGGGCACTTATTATTGGGATATTGTCAGCAAAGAGGGATTAGATAAATATGGTGCAGACACCATCTTCGATGTTTATGTGAAAGAATTGAAAGACAACGGTACCTTTGCAGATTATTTAGACCAGGGGGCTGTGTCGTACGATTTCGATAATCTTGACTCGAAAACGGAATATGCAATATTTGCAGCTTATTGCAGCGCCGATGGTAAGCCTACGAGCAAGATATTCACAAAATCGTTTATGACGAAATAAGACTGGCCAGGTCTTGGATACTCAGGGCCTGGTCTGCGGTGAAGCCTCCGTTTCGGGTGCGGCGCAGGGAATGCAGGAAGGCTCCGCCGCCCAGCGCTTCGCCGAGGTCGCGGGCAAGGGCGCGGATATAGGTGCCCTTGCTGCAGTCTACGAGAATCTCGGTCTGGGGGAGGCCTGCCGGCACGCTCGCGACGTTGATTCTGTTGCTTGCGGTTGAACTGTTGCTCTGGCAGGCAATCCCGCTGAGAGGCGTATCCACACTCGGATTCGTTAGAGGGAGGGGCCCAGCCGCAGTTTGGGAGGGATGAGCGGCGCAGCCGCGAACCGGATCAGCGGGTTTGCCTGCCAGGGCTGTGTAAGATAACAGTTCCAGCGAGTAGATATTGATCCGGCTGGCATGCAGGATGTCCAGATCATCTACGGGAAGTCCGGCCTTGTGCCGCTTCCTGGCAAGTTCATACACCCGGACACCGTCCACGCTTTTTGCGCTGAAAAGGGGAGCCACCTGATCCTGCTCCCCGATAAAGGAAGGGAGGACTGCTCGCAGAGTTGCCTCGCTGACACCATCCAGAGGGTAGAACTGATCCACCTCTTTCTCCAGGTCGTACGATGCCGTGGTAGCGCCGAATGTGACACCTGCAATATACTGCTTGGGGGCTTTCTGGAAGGTCTCGGCAAGTTTGGTGGCCCTGCCGATGCACACCAGCAGCACTCCTGTGGCCAGCGGATCAAGCGTGCCGGCGTGCCCTACCTTGAGATTCCGTTTTCCGAAATGCTTTATCGCCATCCATTTCACCTTGCGGATAACATCTGCCGAAGTCCAGCGGTAGGGTTTGTCTATCACGAGCACTATCCCGTCGGGATAATCCTCTATCGAATGGCTCAGGACCATTCCGCGTTGCAGCACAAGGTAACTCATTCGGCAGTTATTTCGAGTCTTCCGCGCCAGAAGTCATTCGCCCTGTAGTGCGGAGCATATTCACATTCAATCTCAGCTACCGGTGCCTGGAAAGATCCAGCCCTGGTGACAAAGAACTCTTCGCTGAGTTCGGTCTTCTCTTCCGGATAAACCTCATACCAGTATTCTATCCGGTCCGCGAGCACGTTGCGGTAGCGCCCCCATTGGTAGCCGGACACCTGATTAACAGGCACAAGCCCTGCTCCAAAGGGAATTGTCACCTTTACGAAACTGCGGTTTTCTTCATTGGTGACGGTGTAGGTGAGGTGCACGCGGTCGCCGATGCGCAGAGGCCCCCCGGTATTGCCGGGGATGACGGTGGAATTGCCTTCGGTGCCGGAAAGTCCGGATGATGCAGTTATCGTCATTCCGTTGCCGGATGCACGGATCTGTTCAAACGGCAGGGTGTAAGTGGCCTTGAGCGCGAGTACTTTGGTATCCAGCACCGAATCGGGGCCTGAAAGGACGGCACCGATGGCTCTGATATAGCCGGGATCCTGCTTCCAGTCCTGAGTCTCTTTCTGCAGCATTATCCACAGGCGGATACCATTGGCTATTTCCTGGTGCGAGAAGGAGTCCATGATGGAGATGAGGTCGCAATGGGCATCAAGTTCGGTCTCCAGAAGACCTCTCCATGGCATGACTGCATTCGGGTAATAGACGCCTCCGTTTTTATGTGGCTGGGCATATTCAACAAGCGATGCTACGTCGGCGGCAAGGGATTTGCGGAGCTTGGATGCCGTTCCCAGACGCACTCCCATCTTTGAAGCAAGGGCGGTGCCTCCCTTTAACGACAGGAACTTGTCCAGCGTCTGCACCCTGCGGGCCTTGGCAGCAATCATTCCGTTCAGTCCACGTGCCTTCGAGGGCACCAGATAGGCGCGAGCAGCCTTGCGGAAGTCCGCATCGGTTTTCTGTTTGAACTCTATCTCAGGGAATAGGCTGCGCACCGACAGATACTGCTCAAGGGTAAGCCCACGGTACCACCATCCTTTCTTTTCCTTTGCGAAATAGAGGGAATCGATAAACCTGACGGCGGATGCGTCGTCGACGATTCCCAGGCCGCGGACCAGCCTCAGGACTACGGCGGTAACAAGGGGCGACGAATCCATGCCGGCGAACCATCCGAAGCCTCCGTCGGAGTTCCGGCAGGCGAGAAGCTTTGCAATGGCACCATCCCTGTCGAAGGAGGGAGACAGCCGTTCGGGGTCTGTCATGAGGAGGGAGCGGTTGCCTGCGAGAGCGCTACAGAGCGACCGGGCATATAGGCTGCGGGCAAGTGCGATTGCGTTGTCGCAGCGTGGCTCCAATTCTTCCGGAAGGGCCTCCTCGATCATCTTGCGGATGTTGATCTCCTGCAGTTCAGGTACAGAACTGTCCACATTTTCGAACAATGCTCGGAGTTCTGCCTCCAGCGCGGCCTTGTCCCGGCCGTCGAGCAGTACTGCAGAATGGGCCTCTGTAAGGGATTGCTCGGCCTTTTTAACAGGGACGCTGACAAAAACCGCATCTGCTCCGAAACTTCCGGACTCAGGACGGAAGACGGCCTTGATGCCGAGATTCTCGATGCCTGGTGCGGTTAGCACGACATCCTGGGTGGCTGAGCCTTTGGCAGGGACCGAGATTTCGCAAGATACCGTCGTGCGGATCGGAGATGTCTTGTGGTCGGTGCCGTCGAGCAGCTGCACGGTAAGGGTGCCTCTGATGTCCTTCGACATGGCGCTGGAAAGGGCCACCCGCGCCACATATTTGTCGCCTTCATAAAGGAACTGGGGCTGTACCATGCTGATCTTCACGGGGATGGTGACCACCATTTCCCGGCGGAGAACCTCGTTCCGCATGGATTTGTCGTGAGCGAAAAGCTGCACGTAATATGTCGAAAGTTTGTCGGCGTTCGTGAAACTGAAACTGATGCGCCCGTCGGAATCGCTTCTGAGGAAAGGTTCCCATGCGATGGTGTTCGCGAAATTCTCCCTAAGGGGAATGTCGGCCGCGGCGTCATCTCCAGCGGGCGCGTTGTATGGCAGAGCGGCCGCTTCTTCTTCGGCTACTTCTGCAACGGAGTCGGCCATCATTGCAACATTGGCGGCTTTGCTCATGAGTTTTGCGCTTCCAAGGCCGCGCACCATTATCCTGCTGCTTGTCTGGTCGGTGCCGGTTTCGGTGCTCCGGTAGAGGGAAGGACCGGGGATGGAGGCGGCGCGAAGGTGCAACCATTGGTTGCCGGCGTAGCGCTCGGTGCTCTTGTCGAAGACAGTGGCGGCGCATTCCACTCCGGCTGCTGTCTTGATATCGAAGGTATATCCCGTGCCAGGAACGGTGGTATCGAGGAATCTGGTGAAGCCGAGTTCAAGGTCCCAGCGGCGGTCGGGTTTGCGGAGGGTGCAGCTGCGGCTGTAGCACGACTTGTTCTGGAAATAGATGACCGATATATCTACCACTTCGGGATCGTCATCTTTCAAAGTGTAGCTTATCGTGGTTTCGGCCGGTTCTTTTCCATTCATTGCCGGAGCGAACCGATCCATCCTTTTCCACAGCAATTTGCCATCCGGGCCATGCGCTTCCACCACCATCCAAACGGGTTTATCGCCCGCAACAACCTTTAGTTCGAGGCGTCCGTCCTTGTTGTTCTCGTCGAAGAAATATTCCCTCTGCACCCGAGGAGTGTTCTGCGGCCGGATGCTGATGCTCCTGCTCCATTCGAGGGTCTCACCCGTGGGGTCGGTCACCCGCACATTTATCTGATACCAGTCGTAGGAAGAACTGTTGGTGCTGTCGGTAGGGAATACCAGCTCGAAACGACCGTCTGCATCGGGGTGGATGATGCCCGAAGCCCATTCTTCGCTATAATGCCTTACGCTATATCGGATGTTGGCGCCGCTGAGGGAATGCCCGGAATATGCGAAAACGCTGCCTCCGGTGCGGATCTCCTTTACAGGATGTTCGAAGGTGGAAGTTTTGTCGAAGATGAGGTCGAAACTGGGGAAGACATAATCATCTACCCGCACGTATCTGCTGTTCAGCTGTTTTCCGTTGCAGGAGATGCTGAGCCGGTATTGTCCGTTGCGTTCGGCACGCTTCAGCGTGAATTCTCCGGCGATGCTGCCGAACTCGTTGGTGATCAGCTTCTTTTGTTCTATCAGTTTGTTTTGTGCATCATACAGGCAGACGTCAGTTTCGATGCCCTTGTCTGCAGGTCGGAGGGTATATGTGCCCCGGTAGAGTATTGCCTTGAAATGCAGGGTTTCATCCGGGTTGTATGCTCCGCGGTCAGTGAGGATTATGGCGTGGAGTTCGTTCTGCTCGCCAACGGCGTCCTGCCTGTAGTCGTAGAGCCATATCGCCCTGGATGCGCGTTCGCGTCCGTCATTGCAGCGGACTCTCAGCGCATAGCCGCCTTTTTTGTCTGAGAAATCAGGAATGAGCGACGCCGGGAGGGTAGTGTATCCGTCTAGTGTCAGGCTTTCCGTCTTTAAAACCTTATCGTCCTTAAGCAGTTCTACATCAACCTTTTTGAGAGGTTCCCCGCTTAGAAAATCCGCTGCCCATAATGCGAGTCCGGCAGCATCCCGGCGGACGCTTGCCGAAATGGTGTATTTGTTATAAGTAGCGTCGTCGGAGACTTTGTCGCGGAAACATTTCAGGGTGTAGGTGCCATCGGGAATTTCGGGGATGTCGAGCAGCAGCCTGTCCTCCACATAATAACTTTTATATGGATTTGTGAGATATTTTTCCCAGACCTTCTCCTTGCCGCGGAACAGCTGGGCCGTAACGGCGTCGAGGTTGTTCATCCTTATGGTCAGCCTGCTGTCGGTAATGGAAGCGTTGACATTTTTGTACGACATTGTTTCCAGCAGGTTCCTGGCTGTGATGCAGCAGTCGGCTATCTTTTTTTCTTCACCCTTGAAAGCCTTCCGTTTATTTTCAAATGCCTTGCAATCGTCGCGAAGCGCTTCAAAATCGGCGGATTTACCTTTAAGG
>CACXHM010000105.1 GCA_902767465.1 uncultured Bacteroidia bacterium | reverse complement strand
TGCGTTCGTTGCAGGACACATTCTTATGCAAGGGTATTGTGCACGTTGATAATTCCCTCATCGCCGGTCACTGCGATTATATCTGGGGATATCCGGAAGAATGCATATTCAAGAACTGTGAAATCCGTTCCGAAGCAGCTGGATATATAGTCCAGGCACGAACCATGGCCGATGCTACCGGTTTTGTATTTATTAATTGCACGCTTACCGGCGGCAGTGAAACTCCCGTTGGCAGCGTGTATCTTGCAAGGGCGACCGACCACGAAAAAGAGGCCGAAGGAAAGAAAACCTATGACAATGTCACCTACATCAACTGCAGTATGTCATCGGTTATCCGTCCTGAAGGATGGTTGGAAAGTCCCAAATCCAATCCCGAGAACGCTACGGCCACAGCCGGGTGGAAAGAATATGGCTCGACAGACCTTTCGGGCAAAGCCCTGAACCTTGGAGGGCGCAGCAAAATGGCCAGGGTACTGACCGCAGACGAAGCTGCGCATTATCTCGACAAATAAGCTTCCAACCTCTCGGATATCGTTATTATTCGTTATTTTTGCAAACATTATGGCAAGAAAGAAAGTTGATATCCTTTTGGAGGACATTACGATTGAGGCAGTTGCAGCTGAGGGGAAGGCTATTGCACACAGCCCGGACGGGCAAGTGGTTTTCGTGCCTTTCGCCGTCCCCGGAGATGTAGTAGATATAAAGGTTTTCAAAAAAAAGAAGAATTATCTTGAAGGGACTATAGCACGGATAAAGACTCCGTCCAAAGACCGGTTGGAGCCTTTTTGCAAGCATTTTGGCATCTGTGGCGGCTGCAAGTGGCAGCCTCTCCCCTATCCTATGCAACTCGAAGCAAAACGTCAGCAGGTTTATGACCAGCTGGTTCGCATAGGACATCTTGATGTGCCTGAGATTCTTCCGACACTTCCTTCGGAAAAGACTTGTTTCTATCGTAATAAACTCGAATTTACGGCTTCCGACAGGCGCTGGATACTTCCACAGGAAGATCCGGAGGGACTTAGCGATGATCAACGCTGCGGACTCGGTTTCCACGTTGGAAAATTTTTCGATAAAGTTCTCGATCTTGAAAAATGCTGGCTTCAGCCGGAACCTTCCAATGCAATACGTTTATTTATTCGCAAATATGCAGTTGAACACGGTATCCCTTTCTATGATATAAGGAATAACACAGGTGTTTTTCGCACTGTCTTTGTGCGTACTACAGAATCGGGAGCAACCATGGTGATCGTCTGCTTCGCCTGCGAATTCGAAGAGCGCAAGGCTTTTCTGGATTCAATCGCCGAGGCTTTTCCGGAGATTACTTCGCTCTATTTCATCATTAATTCCAAACTTAATGACAGCATCTCCGACCAGACCTGCATACTCTATAAAGGCGAAGACTCCATTTATGAGGAAATGGAGGGGCTGCGTTTCAGGATTGGTCCTAAATCCTTCTATCAGACAAACACCTTGCAAGCTTTCAATCTATATAAGGTTGCAAGGAATTTCGCCGATCTCAGCGGTCGGGAAATCGTTTACGACCTCTATACCGGTACCGGGACTATTGCCCAGTTTGTGAGCCGTCAGGCAGCTAAAGTCATAGGTATTGAGTATATCCCCGAGGCCATTGAAGATGCACGGGCGAACGCTCTTGCCAATGGGATAAGCAATTGTGCTTTCTTCGCAGGAGACATGAAGGATGTCCTGAATGAGCGTTTCATTGAAGAGAATGGCAGGCCGGATGTCATTATTGCCGACCCTCCCAGGGCCGGAATGCATCCGGATGTTGTTAAGGTTCTCCTTGAGGCGGCTCCTTCGAGGATAGTATATGTAAGCTGCAACCCTGCATCACAAGCCCGCGATCTTTCAATGATGAGCGAGTATTACAGTATTGACGCTGTTCAGCCCGTGGATATGTTCCCTCATACGCAGCATGTTGAGAATGTTTGCAAATTGAGCAGAAAAAAGTAAATTTACACCATGATTCATATATTTGCACTGCTGCTTGGCTTGGCTATGGTGATCTGTGGGGCCAATGCCCTCGTTGAAGGGGCTTCTTCTATTGCGCGGAAAACAGGAATCAGTGAATTCGTTATCGGCCTTGTAATTGTCGGTTTTGGCACTTCCCTTCCTGAACTGGTGGTCAGCGTTACAGGAGCGATTGCGCGAAACTCCGACATCGCCGTTGGTAATGTGATAGGGTCCAATGTATTCAATACATGCTTTATACTTGCTGTTTCAGCTTTGTTTTCGCCTGTCGCGATAACCCGTTCCAACAAACTTCAAGATATTCCGTTTGCAATACTGGCTGCTTTTATTGTTGCTCTGATGGGTAAATATGGAGGGCTTTCCCGCCTTGATGGAGTAGTGCTTCTGTTATTGTTCTCGGGCTACCTGTATTGGTCTTTCCGTAACGGACAGGCTGAAAGTGGCAGTTTCGATAATGAGCAGTCAAAGGATGTCTCTGCCTGGCTCTCTGCCGGAATGGTTGTCGCCGGACTTGCCCTGCTTATTTTCGGAGGGCGCCTCTTTGTTCATTCTGCCGAGGCCATTGCCCGTATGTTAGGTGTAAGCGATAAGTTTATTGCCATAACCGTTCTTGCTATGGGTACTTCCCTGCCGGAGTTTGTAACCAGCATAGTTGCCCTTGCAAAAAAACGCAGTCAGATGGCGCTTGGAAATATCATAGGCTCCAACGTCTTCAATCTCCTTCTGATCCTGGGCGTATCAGCCGTAATCTCCCCTACCAGTTTTGCGCGCGTCGATATTTACGACTATTCTGCTTTGCTGCTCAGTATCATCCTTGTATGGACGAGCGTCTATACAGGGAAGAAGAATGTTCTGGATCGTTTCGACGCATCGTTGATGCTTGTGGCGTTTTCCGCATATATGGTAAAGATATTCCTTGCATTATAATAACCAACGAAACATATGAAAGTTGAAACCAAGTACAAACTGTGCAATGTGGGTACCGGACGTGTTTTCGAGGACAGGGGCTGGACGCTTGCCGATCCCGAATCTCCGTCACCTTCTCTGGTCCGTGCAGTTTATGAAAACAAAAAGTTTACTCCACGCGATGATTTGAAAGGCCTTTACAGGTACGCAGAATGGATGCCGGTACAACGCACTCTCCGGCAGTCCTGTGCCCCGGTAACATATCATAGCAAGGGGCTCGGAAAGTTCCTGGGTCTGAATAACCTTTATATTACATTTTCGGGATGGAATCCAAAGATTGGAGCGAAGTTCAAGACATGCTCTTTCAAGGAGACTGAAGCATTCAGCGTGTGTGCCCGGATGAGCCGCAAGGAAAAGAGGACACTCGTGGTGCAATCTGCAGGCAATACTGCCCGGGCTTTTGCCCAGGTCTGCTCAGATAATAACATACCCCTGGTAGTATGCGTGCCGGAAGACAACAAACACGACCTATGGTTCCAGCATAAACTCAATCCCTGTGTAAAGATTATAGCTGCTCCACATGGGTGCGATTATTACGACGCTATTACTCTTGGGGACAAGCTTTGTGAAGATTCTGCCTATTTTGCTGAAGGCGGAGCAAAGAATATTGCAAGGCGAGACGGAATGGGAACCACCCTGCTTTCTGCCGTGGAGGCGATAGGCCGTATTCCTGATGTGTATTTTCAGGCAGTGGGCTCCGGAACCGGTGCCATTGCAGCATGGGAGAATAATCTCCGCCTTATTGAGGATGGTCGTTTCGGTTCAAACAAGATGCGCATATGCGTTGCCCAGAACAAACCGTTCACTCTTCTCTACGATTCCTGGAAGGCCGGAAAACGTGCCCTTGCCGAGCTCGATCCCAATGCCGGCAGGCATCAGGCAGAAAGCATCCTTGCAAAGGTGCTGAGCAACCGTAAACCTCCGTACAGCATAGCAGGAGGCCTTTATGATGCCCTTTCCGATACTGGTGGAGACACTTATCTTGCCAGCAACGACGATATCATCTATTGGATTCTGCAGTTCCGCAATCTCGAGGGTTTCGACATTTTCCCCGCACCCGCGTGCGCAGTACATGCCCTTGCTTCTGCGGTAAAGGAAGGTTCCGTGGACAAGGAAGATGTCGTCATGCTGAATATCACGGGCGGTGGTTCCCTTGCTGCGATGGCTCGGGGCTATCATCTTCAGGAACCGGACCTTGTGCTCAGTCCTGAATTGAGTGCAGACGAAATAATTGAAAAAGTGAATTCGCTGTTTTAAAACACCAGCGAAATACCAAGATTCAGAGAGCAATACCAGGCGTCGTTGCGCCTGATGTTGCTCTTTGGTATAAATGTCTCTTCGAGCGGATCCCAGACAGGCGGACGGTCATAGGTGAATGAAATCCCGCCGTGAAGATCAAGCGAGAGCCAGGATGCCAGCATGATCCTGTAACCGGTCCCTCCCAAAAAACCGTATGAGGGTATTTCGCTTGCCTTCTTTCGGAAGAAAACACCGCTCTGCACAAAATAAAACATCCCGTCTTCGAAAGAATACCTGGGATAAAATGCGAAACGGATGCTGACCGGTACTATGGTCCTGCCGGGAGCGATTCCCACGTAACCGCAAAGAACGCTGCTCTGCAGCCGGCGGGTCAAGTCAAAAGAAATGCTTCCCTGAACAAAAGCATTGGACGTAAACGATGTGGTCCATTGCTGGTCGTCGATACGGAATCCAATAGAATTGTCCAGGTAATTGTAGTGGTGGAAAGCCAGAAGTTTTGCACTGTATCCCCATGAAATGCCAGGATGGATGTGCCCGGTGAATCCCCCGCCCCGGCATAAATGCCCGATCAGGAATAAAAAAGTTATACAGAGCCACTTTCTCATCGAAATCGATACAATAACTTTATGTGCGGACTGGCAGCATTACGTAAGCCGTTCTCGTACAATTGGGTGGAGGTATAATTGTTTTGGTACTGGCTGAAAAAACCAAGTTCAAGCAAGAAACCTGCTTCCAGTTCGAAAGCCTTTTCAAAGCTGAAGCGGATGGAGAGGGATATGTCAGCGGCAGTAACTATTCCATGGCCTTCTTTGCCCCTGTCTGTTACATAACCGGTGCTGAAACCCGGAGCAATGAATAAACCTGCATTTGTTTCGGGGAGCCGGAATGCAAGCAAACGGTTCTGATGCAGATAAACAAGTTTAATTCCGGGAACCGTTTTACTTCCGTCCCAAATTCCATACAAATCGGCGTAGAGGATATAACTGTTAATTATGCCGTCAACGGCAGGATGATCGAAACAAAATCCGAAACCTTTTGGTGAATGGAATGTGCCTGTCTGAAAACCTCCCGCATTCATGTTTGCATGTGATAACAGTACACATGCAGTCAGAAGCAGTATTTTTATTTTTTTTGCCGGGCACATTTTGAAACTCTACGAAGTTAGCATTTTCTTTGTTTATTTCTCTAAAAAATAACTAAATTCGCAACAAGTGTACTTTATTACCAACAGACCATGAGTATAGAAATCCGCAGGGTGAATCCCAAAGACAAGAAGGCCCTTCGTAAGTTTGTGTTATTCCCTGAAACCCTTTACAGGGATAATCCCTATTATGTTCCAAACCTTGTTTTTGATGAGATGTCCACTCTTGATCCGGCAAAAAACCCAGCCAGTGATTTCTGTGACTGGGAACTCTACATGGCGTATAAGGACGGCAAGCCTGCAGGAAGGGTGGCTGCAATCATTAACAAATGGGCAAATGAGCATTGGAAGCATGATGAGGTGCGTTTCGGATGGTTCGATATAATAGATGATCCGGATGTTTCGGCAGCTCTTATTGAAAAAGTTGAAAATTTTGGCCGCAAACACGGCATGACTCATATTGTCGGACCTCTCGGTTTTACGGATTTTGATCCTGAAGGCATGCTTGTAGAGGGGTTCGACCAGCAGAGCACTATGCCGCTTATCTATAATCATCCATACTATGTCCGACACATAGAGCGCCTTGGATTCATTAAGGATGCTGACTGGCTCGAGTACCGTATCTTTGTCCCGGAGCACGTCCCCGAAAAGATTTCCCGTGTGGCCAAAGTGATTTCTGAACGCAACAGTTTCAGTGTAAGGCCGGTAACTCGTAAATTGATACGGAAAGATAATTATGCGGTAAAATTGTTCAGCCTCATTACCGAGTGCTACAAGGATTTGTATGAATATACCATGCTGCCGGAGAATCTGGCCGACAAGTATATTGGTTTTTATCTTAAAGTGCTGGATTTGAGATATATAACTTCTGTCGAAAACGATAAAGGAGAGATTGTTGCCTTCGGAATAACCATGCCATCAATTGCGGATGCCCTTCAGAAATCCCGTGGAAGACTGCTGCCTTTCGGATGGTGGCATTTGGTCAAGTCTCTTTTTATAAAACATAGCGAAGGTTCTGAATTGCTTCTCATGGGCGCCCGTCCCGATGTTCGCAATAGCGGTGTTACAGCCCTTGTCATCAACGACATGTTTTCCAAATATACAAAGATGGGTGTGAAATGGTCCGAAACAAATGCTGAACTTGAAGACAACTATGGTATCCGCAACAGTTTTGCAGATTTCGAACGCATCCAGCACAAGCGCCGCCGTTCCTATAAAAAAGAAATCATCTGATGAATATTTTACTTCCACCTCTTCCCGAACGGATGCGACCTCATAGCCTTGATGCCTATGTAGGTCAGTCTCACCTGGTTGGCAAGGGCGGCATACTTCGCAATATGATCGAGAACGGGAACCTCAGTTCTTTTATCCTCTGGGGACCTCCCGGTGTTGGCAAGACTACCCTTGCCAAGATAATCGCCGATTCTTGCAAACGGGATTTCTACACACTCAGCGCTGTCAGCGCAGGCGTGAAGGATGTCCGGGAAGTAATAGATGCAGCAAAGTCTGGAAGTATTTTTTCAGGCGCTGCAGCTCCGGTACTGTTCATAGATGAAATCCATCGTTTCAACAAAGCTCAGCAGGATGCACTACTGGGCGCAGTTGAAGACGGAACGGTTATTCTGATAGGTGCAACAACTGAGAATCCATCTTTCGAGGTGATTACTCCCCTACTGTCCCGCTGTCAGGTTTATGTTTTGAAAAGCCTCGCAGTGGATGATCTTAAAGTGTTGTTGGACAGGGCATTGAATGAAGATGAACTGCTTAAGGAGAAGAAGATTTCCGTCAAGCAGACCGATGCTCTTTTCCGGCAGAGCGGAGGAGATGGGAGAAAGTTGCTGAACATTCTGGAACTTGTGGTCGATTCCCAGGCTGGGAAAAAGCAGATAATAATTGACAATAAGAGTGTTACAGACTGCCTTCAAGATAATATGGCAATCTATGACAAAGGAGGGGAAATGCATTATGACATCATTTCAGCCTTTATCAAGAGCATCCGGGGGTCAGATCCCAATGCTGCCATATATTATCTTGCGCGCATGCTTGATGGCGGCGAAGACCCCTTGTTTATTGCCAGGCGTCTTTGCCTGAGCGCTTCTGAAGACGTCGGACTTGCTAATCCGAATGCCCTCCTCCTTGCAAACGCTACTTTCCAGGTGGTTAATCAGATAGGAATGCCTGAGGCGCGTATTCCGCTTGCAGAGTGTACGGTTTATCTCGCATCATCCCCCAAGAGCAATGCCTCGTATATGGCTTTGGAAGAGGCCTTGCAGGTTGCAAAAGAGGACAAAACCAGGGCGGTACCGCTGCATTTAAGAAACGCCCCGACAAAATTGATGGCCGACCTCGGTTATTCCGATGGGTACAAGTATGCTCATGATTACCCCGGGCATTTCGTTGATATGGAATTCATGCCTGCCGGGCTTGAAGGCAGGGTGTTCTATCATCCCGCTCCAAACAAGCACGAAGATACACTTAAGGCTTATCTTCTGGCATGCTGGCCAAAATATTATGCAAAAAAATAATCAGAACGGGTAGCCTATACCGAAATGAAAGGCGTTATTGCCTTTTTTGAGCCAGTCCGAGGCTCCTATAAGACGTGCCCCTTCTGCGAGGGACGGATCACGCAGTTTCATGCCGAAATCGATACGCAGCAAGATGAAAGTCAGGTTGACCCGTATTCCCCCTCCCCAGTCTGCTGCCAGACCGTCAAGAACTGATAAGAAATCTACATCTGCAAAATTCCAGACGTTTCCTACGTCGGCAAACAGTGCACCTTCCAGTTTCCAGAACATCGGGAACCTGTATTCCAGATTGGCTTCGAGTTTGAAATCGCCTGTCTGGCTTGGAATGGCAAAGCTCTTGTCGGGCTTGCTGAAACCGGGACCGAGGGCCCTTGCCTGCCAGCCCCTCATGCTGCTTGCACCACCGGCATAAAACTGCTTTTCGAAAGGCATGGCGGAAGAATTGCCATAAGCGATGCC
>CACXHM010000104.1 GCA_902767465.1 uncultured Bacteroidia bacterium | reverse complement strand
GACTCCACCAGTATGGAGCTCCGTTCCGACGGACGCGGCCGCCTGCGCGGGAGTGTACGTTCACCGCGTCTTGCATATCTTGCGAATTACCTGAAGGGCCTCGACATCGAGTTTGACAATTACGGTGGCAGCGCCAACGCCATCCTGCTTACAGACGAACTTCGTATCAAGAAAATCGGGCTTGTAAACAGTGCGTTTACAGCCTATGCGCAAAAAAACGAGTTCTTCATGAGCTTCCATTACGACAATATCGAAGGCATAGACAACATGGGTGAACTTTATCTGTCAGGCCAAATAGCCCGTGATGCCGGCGACACACTCACAATCAATGCGAAGCCTCTTTCATCTTATGTCCGTTTCGAAGACTCGCAATGGGACCTTGCAGAATCCGACATCACCTATCGCGCCGGAGAAGTGAATTTCAACGACTTCTTCCTCTACAACGGCAACCAGACCCTTTCCATAAACGGAGGAATATCCCGTAACAGGCCGGACACTCTTATTATCGGCATAAATGACATAGACCTGGGAATTGTCAACCATTTCACTGCCAAGGACCTCGGGCTCAATGGCAAGACATCCGGACGGGCCATGCTGTCTTCGGGATATGGGAACAATCTCAGATTCCTTCTCAACATGGCATGTGACTCTCTGATGGTAGAAAAAACCGACGCAGGGACACTGCGCATGGCGGCAGCCTGGGATTCTGAGAGCGGCAGGGTAAGCGCCTTCGTGCGTGATGTCATGGACGGATTTGACGCACTCAACCTTCGGGCCGGGTACTATCCGGCAGAAAAGGTCCTTGACATGGACGCCAGGTTTGAAGGCTTCAATCTCGCCATGCTGTCTCCTGTCTTACCTGATGGCATCAAGGGACTTGGCGGAAAACTGAACGGAGGATTCCGGGCACAGGGCAGTCTGGATACGCTTTCCGTTTCCAGCGACGGTGCCAGAATAGAAGATGGAGTCGTCACGGTAGGATATACCGGGGTTTCCTACAAGTTTGGAGGTCCGTTCAATCTGGACAAAACCGGACTCACACTCGATAATTTCGACATATCAGACAATGAAGGCGGGCATGCGCTCGTGAATGGCGGTATCCTGTTTGCCGGACTTCCCGACTTCCGTATCAATACTTCGCTCAGGCTTTCCAACCTTAAGCTGATGGACAACAATGCGAATGCAGGTCCACTATACGGAAACCTCTATGCGAGCGGAACTATATCCGCCACAGGTCCGGCAGACGGATTATTCATAGATGCTGACATTTATACAGGAAAGGCCGGCGACATACATCTTGCCCTGAACGGCGCAAGTTCTTCTGAAATGGGAGACCTGCTCACTTTCACCGACCACAACAGCAAAGAAGAGGATCCATACGAACAGATGCTGGGAGAGTTCCTGCTTCGGGAGAGCGTCGTGCGCAAAGCGGCAAAAATGGGTCTCGTGGCAAGGGCCAGGGTTAATACCACTCCCGACCTTGAAGCGGTACTGGAGCTTGACGATACCGGCGGCAATTTCTTGACTGCCAGGGGATCCGGACTGTTCAGCATCAATGCGGAACCATCCCGGAACATCTTCGACATCGGAGGTGACTACAACATCTCTTCCGGAAAGTACCATTTTGCAATTCCTGGCATCGTAAACAAGAGCTTCAACATAAACAGCGGAAGTTCCATTAAATTCGGCGGAGATCTTCTCGACAGCGAACTTGACATAAATGCCACCTATTCCCTGCGCACCAGTATCAACCGTCTTCTTGCCGACACATCCTCCGTGGTCACCCGCAGGATAGTGAACTGCGGCATCTCAATAAGCGACAAGCTGAGTTCTCCCAAACTCGGATTCTCCATCGATATCCCGGACCTCGATCCCACTACAAAATCAGAAGTTGAAAGTGCCCTGAATACCGAAGACAAGGTGCAGAAGCAATTCCTCTCGCTTGTTATAGCAGGTTCCTTCCTTCAGAACGAAGAAAGTGGCATCGTTAACAATACCAACGTGGTTTTTTCAAATGTCAGCGAAGTGATATCAAGCCAGTTGAGCAACATCCTCAACCGCATGGACATTCCGGTAGATTTCGGCGTCGGATACCAGCAGAACTCTTCGGGAACCAATCTGTATGACGTATCGCTCAGCACCGAGCTGTTCGACAGCCGAGTAGAGGTTCACGGGTCGGTAGGAAACCGACAGTACAGCACCACCACCAACCCCAATGGAGATGTGGTGGGAGATATCGACATAGATGTCAAGCTCGACCGTCCTGGACAGCTCAGGCTGAACATGTTCTCACATTCGGCCGATGAGTACACAAGCTATCTGGATTACTCGCAAAGAAACGGGATGGGCATTACCTATCAGAACGAATTCAACAAATGGTCCGATTTCTTCAAAAACATGTTCCGCAGCCGCAAAAAGCGCCGTCAGCAAGAAGCTTCCGTGGCTCGGGAAGAAGAAAAACGGACAATAACCATAGAAGAGGATGAATAGAGGAAAACTTTTTCTGATACCGTCCCCGCTGGGCGAGTACGATCCTGCCGAAGTGATTCCGGAAGGGACCTTGAAGGTGCTTAGGGAACTGAAGACTTTTGTTGTTGAAGAAGTTCGTACTGCACGAAGATACCTCTCCGCAGCGGGTTTGAAAGGACATATTCAGGAACTGGAGTTTTATGTACTGAATGAACATACCTGCGCGGACGAAATCAGGCAGCTGCCCGCCCTGTTCGAGAAGGGCGATGTCGGGCTGATTTCCGAAGCTGGACTTCCGGCCGTAGCCGACCCTGGCGCCGCGCTGGTGGATTTATGCCACCGAGAAGGAATACAGGTGATTCCGCTGGCCGGTCCCTCCTCCCTGATGCTCGCCTTGATGGCCTCCGGACTGAACGGACAGAGTTTCGCCTTCCGTGGCTACCTTCCCGCAAAACCCGAAGAGAGGAAAGCGGCCATCCGCAGGCTGGAAAAAGACTCGGCAGCCCTTCGTCAAACTCAGATTATTATAGAAACCCCTTACCGGAACGACACGCTGCTCAAAGACCTCGCGGAACAACTTAATCCGCACACAAGGATCTGTGCAGCAGCAGCCCTGACCACCCCTGAAGCATTCGTACGTTGCCAAAGCGCGCAGCAATGGCGGAAAGATCCGGTCTTAATCGGCAAAATTCCATGCGTATTCCTGATATTGGCACAATAGAACTTAACGGAATGCGTTTCCACGCTTTCCATGGCTGTCTCCCCTTCGAACGGGAAAATGGTGGAGAGTATCTCGTTGATTTCCGCTGCAGATGTGATATTTCCAGGGCGGAAGAATCGGACGACCTTGCCGATACTCTTGACTATTCCAGGATTTATGACCTTGTGGCCGCTGAGATGGCGGTGCCTTCAAACCTGCTCGAGCATGTGGCGGGACGCATCCGGGACGCCATAGAAAGAGAATTTCCGGACATCCCCGAATTCGAGGTCGGCGTATGCAAGCTTGCCCCTCCCGTTGGAGGCGCCGCAGCAGCGGCAAAGCTTAGCGTAAAAGGAGGATCGCAGATATGAAGATCGCTTTCGTAACACTCGGATGCAAACTGAATTTTGCCGAAACCGCCACCTACGAAAGGGGCTTCCGCAATGCCGGACTGGAAGTGGTCCCATGGCGGGAAAAGGCCGACATATATCTGGTCAATACCTGTACGGTTACCGAAACTGCAAATAAAAAATCCCGAGGCGAGATCAGAAAGCTGCATCGTATCAATCCGGATGCAAAAATAATAGTTACGGGTTGTTACGCACAAATGAAACCCGAAGAGGTACGTGCCATCGACGGTGTTTCGCGCGTGTTCCTCGCAACGGAGAAGGCCCTCGTGGTCCCGGAAACGCTTGCTTCCGCTTCTCTCACTCCGGCCCCTCCCATCGCAGGCGACGGGCCCCTCCCCCTGTCCGTGGGTGGACAGGTCCGCCATGCTCGGACCGCCGGCAGCGGTGCCGATATTTTTCCTGCATATTCGACAGCGGAGCGGACAAGGGCCTTCCTCAAGGTGCAGGACGGATGCGACAATTTCTGCAAATACTGTACGGTCCCCTACGCCAGGGGACGGAGCCGCAGCATTCCGGTATGCGAAGCAGTAAAAGCAGCCGAAAACATTGCAGCGGAAGGTGTTAAAGAAGTTGTCATCACCGGAATCAATACCGGAGATTTCGGAAAGAACACCGGTGAAAGCTTTCTCGGCCTGCTCAAGGCACTGGATGCCGTCGAAGGCATTGAAAGATGGCGCATTTCCAGCATAGAGCCGAACCTGATTACAGAGGAAATCATTGACTGGATTGCCTCAGGCACTAAATTCCAGCCTCATTTCCATATTCCGCTCCAACAGGGCACAAATGAAGTCCTTTCCAGGATGGGTAGGAGGTACACTACGGAGTTTTTCGAAAACCGCATCAATTTCATCAGGCAGCGGCTCGAAACACCGGGAGGACCGAAAGTTTTCTTTGGAATAGATGTCATGGCAGGGCTTCCCGGAGAAACTGACGAGCTCTTCGAAAAGGAACTGCAATTCCTCGAAAGAATACATCCCGCATTCATCCACGTATTCCCCTACTCCAGGCGCCCCGGCACGCCGGCAGCCTCCATGCCTGATCAGGTGGATGAAAAGGTGAAAGCGGAAAGGGTTGCGAGGTTGGAGGCAATGTGCGAGAACCTTCACACCCGTTTTGTGGAAGAAAACCGCGGAGTGCATGAAAAAGTGTTGTTCGAATCCCGCGACAGGAATGGCAACATGAGCGGTTATACCGGCAATTATATTAGGATCAGCAGGCCATACGACAAAGCTCTCGTAGGCCGTTTGACAGAGATAATAATATGAAACTGACTTTCTTTGGCACAGGCACATCCCTCGGAGTTCCCATAGTAGGATGCAACTGTCCGGTATGCAGAAGCACCGATCCTCGCGACAAGCGATTCCGATCATCTGCACTTTTCCAGGATGGCGGACTGAACATTCTTGTTGACTGCGGACCGGATTTCCGCAGCCAGATGCTGCGCGCCGGCATCGGTCATCTGGATGGAATCCTCATTACGCACAACCACAAAGACCATGTGGGCGGGCTTGACGACGTGCGCAGCCTGAACTATATCGACAGGCGTGCTGCCGAGATATACTGCGAGCCAAAGATACTTGACGATCTCCGCAGGGAATTCCCCTACACCTTCACATCTCCGCGCTATCCGGGAGCGCCGGAATGGCACATCCACCTCATCGGAACAGACCCTTTCACCGTGCACCCGTCATCCGAAGACAAGGAACTGGTATGGGTGCATGACGTCGGATATGGCTATAAAATGCCGGACGGAAGCATTCAACCCTCACCCGCAAACAATATCGAAGATGCCGAAGATGATGGATGCGGAGTAAGGGTCATTCCCATACGCGGGATTCACGGAAAGATGCCGATTCTTGGATTCAGGATAGGAAAAATCGCCTATCTGACCGATCTCAGCAGCCTTCCGGAAGAAGAGATGACAAAACTCCAGGGGCTCGACCACGTGACGCTCAACACCGTGAGTTATGGTCCGCACCACTCTCATCTCAGCCTGGATGAAGCGCTGTCGCTCGCCGACAGGATCGGGGCGAAACACACCTGGCTGACCCACCTCAGCCATAGTTTCCCCGTTTATGAAGAATTTGCTGCCGAACTGCGACGCCTCTGCTCAGAACGGGGAATACGTTCCGAAGTGCAGCCCGCATTCGACGGGCTCAGCCTTATTTCTGAAGAGTAAGCTTTGTTCAGGACTTTTCTGCCCTGCAGATATCGCAATGGCCGCAAGCTTCACTTTCCTTCTGGCCGAAATACTCCAGAAGGTAAGCCTGGCGGCATCTGTCGGTTTCTGAAACATAGCCAATAATTGCTTCGGTACGCGCAGTGTTGCGTTCACGCAGCATTTTATATCGCTTTGGCTGCAAGTCCACATTTCCACGCTGAAGGTGGTTGTGATGCAGGGTGATTATATCGCTTTTTTCGCCTGGTATATAGCGGATTACATGCTCCAGCGAGAGTTGGTACAGCATCTGATGGAGGCCAGGGACGGTCACGCCCATGGTGGCAGCTACATAATCTTCTGCAATTGTTACCGGATAGGAGAAAATGCCAGAATATCTTCTCATCATCACTTCCAGAAGAGCCACCAAACGCTGGTCGGGCAACTCAATCTCATAGAGCAGTGAGCGGTCAACCACGATTTTTACCTGCGTATTGATGTCTGCCGATTCGGTGTAACTGATGTGATCCGAACGTTCCAGATAGGTCAGGGCATTCCGCACCGAAGCCTGGTTCAGCTTGTAGTGCGAGCAGAAGTCGGCAAGGTTGAACCGGATCTGACGCCCCATGCCCTGCTCGTATGGAATCATATTGAAAACGTGCAGTTTATGGTAGATGTCTTCTATGTATTCCAGGCTTGGAAAGGCAAGGGAATCAAGCTGGTGAAGACGCCGGACATCGTCCGGGCTCCACAACAACACGGCATAAGAAGTTTTACCATCCCTTCCTGCCCGTCCCGCTTCCTGAAAATATGCCTCGGGGCTTTCTGGAATATCGCAGTGCACTACAAAACGCACATCTCCCTTGTCTATCCCCATTCCAAAGGCGTTCGTGCAGATCATTACGCGTATTTCTCCCTTCTTCCAGGCCTCCTGCCGGATGCTCCTCACATCGGAAGACAGGCCGGCATGGTAGAATGAGGCATCAATCCCTTCCGCTCGCAGCAGAGCGGCAAACTCCTCACATTTGCGGCGGCTCCGCAGATACACAATACCGCTGCCTTCCACACTGCGGCAGATGCCAAGAAGCTGTCCCTGCTTGTCTTCGCAGCGGCGCACGATATAATTTAGGTTCGGCCTCTCGAAATTACTGCGCATCAGCAGCCTCTCCCGAAAAGCCAGCCTGTCCATGATATCTTCGGCCACCCTTGGCGTGGCAGTTGCCGTGAGAGCAATTACAGGAGCGGCGATACGCTCCCGCAACAAGCCGATCTGAAGGTAATCCGGACGGAAGTCATATCCCCACTGCGAAATACAATGTGCCTCATCTACAACTATATAACTGATATTCAGCAAATCGATGTAGGACTGGAAGAGTTCCGTGCCCAGTCGCTCCGGAGAAAGATAAAGAAATTTGAAATCTCCGTATGCCACGTTGTTCAGGGCCGTATCTACCTGACGTCTCGTCATGCCGGCATGCACGGCGATTGCCTTGATGCCCCTGGCCTCCAGATTCTGTACCTGGTCTTTCATCAAGGCGATGAGGGGCGTTATCACGAGGGCCGTTCCGTCTTTCATCAACGCAGGCACCTGGAAGCATACGGATTTACCGCCACCGGTAGGGAGTATCGCCAGCACGTCACGGCCTTCGCACGCAGCGGAGACTATCTCCTCCTGCATGGGCCGGAATGATTCATAGCCCCAATAATCCTTCAATATCTCGGCAGCGGTCATATACGAAGACAAAATTAGCAAAAACTTATTATATTTGCGAAGTACTGAACCTGAACATATGGGACCTCATCCCGAATATGCCGTCGACCTCGAAAAGGTCGTGCTCGCCCGTACAGGCGGGAAGAAGCCTCCGCGTCTCCTGCTGAAGGCGCTCGGTCGTTTCCTGCACATCAACTACATCAACGAATTTCTCTCCCGGGGTTACGAAGGGGTTGAATTCTGTGTAAAATGCATGGAATATATGGGAGTAACCATCGAGTGCGAAGGTCTCGAGAACATTAAGGTACCTGTTGGAGCCAAACTCACCTTCGCATCCAACCACCCTCTCGGGGGCATCGACGGAGTAGCCCTGACAGGCATTGTGGGCACGCATTTCGGGAAGGATATCGGACTGATGATCAATTCGTTCCTGATGAACCTGAAAGGGCTTGCGCCAATGAGCGTATCTATCGAGAAAATGGGTGGACAGTCACGGAGCATGCCGGAGCAGATAAGAAGCCTGTATGCAGATAAACAAATCGTAATGGTGTTCCCCGCCGGACAATGTTCCCGAAAATACAACGGCCGCATACAGGATCGTGAATGGAGCAAGTCTTTTATCACGCTCAGCAGGGACAATGGCAGATGGATTGTGCCGGTACATTTTATCGGACAAAACAGCAAAAGATTTTACATTGTCGACCTGCTGTGCCGCGCTCTTGGCATAAAACTCAATATCCCCATGTTCATGTTGCCGGGCGAACTTTACAGAGCAAGGGGAAAATCATTCAAGGTGGTTTTCGGCAAGCCGCTTCCACCGGACTATTTTGACAACAGCATGAAACCTTCCGGGTGGGCCTCGCACGTGAGGGAACTCGTATATGAACTGAAATGAAAAAGATTATCGATCCTGTTCCGGTTGAACTCCTGAAAGCGGAGCTCACCAAGTCCCGTAAACTGATGGACACCAACAAAGGTGGCAATGAACTGTATGTCGTCGACTGCAACAATGCCCCAAACACCCTGCGGGAAATAGGGCGCATCCGCGAGATTGCCTACCGCGAGGCAGGTGGCTGTTCCGGAAACGAAGTCGATCTGGACGAATATGATTTTCTCCCAAAGCCATACCAGCAGCTGATTGTATGGGACCCCGATGCTCAGGCAATCATTGGAGGATACCGGTATATAATCGGGCCGGATGTCAGTTTCAGGGAAGACGGACAACCAAATGTCACAGCCTCACACCTCTTCCATTTTTCCGACAAATTTATCAGTGAATATCTTCCCAGGACGATGGAACTCGGAAGATCTTTCGTTGCACCCGAATATCAAAGTTCAAAAGTGGGAGCAAAAGCCCTGTTCACCATGGACAACCTATGGGACGGCATCGCCGGAGTGCTCCTCAGCCATCCCGGAATCGAATATTTCTTCGGGAAGATGACAATTTACAAATCCTACGACAAGACTGCCAGGGAACTCATAATGCGCTTCCTCGAGAAGCACTTCCCGGATAACGAAGGCCTCATAGAGCCATACAAACGGCTTAAAAGCAGCAATGACCCCAGGCTCATCGACCTGATTCTCAAAGAAGATAGCCTGAAGGACGACATCCGATGCCTGAAAGGAGCTTTGAGGCATCTTGGCACCGCTGTCCCTCCTCTTGTAAACTCTTACATCAATTCTTCATCGACCATGAAGATTTTCGGATCAGCCATCAACGACGAGCTCTCGAATGCAATCGAAACCGGACTGCTGATCCGATTCGACGAAATGTACCCCGACAAACGCGACCGCCATATCCGTACATTCATCGAAAAGCGCGTGCCTCGCCTCCGCAACATCCGCATCAAATACTTCCCCGACCCTACCCAGAATTCTCCGGAGATTGAGTTTAAATAATTTGTTATTGACAAGGGTTGTCAAAACAAGTCGATACCTTTGCACGTTTGTAGTTGTCAAGCTTAATTCGCAACTTTGTGAAAAAACAAAAAAAGCGAGTCGCAAAACCCGCTTTGAATGTTTTCACAACGGTCGGCCTTTCCGTTATTTGGCTGTATCTGTTGTGTTTGTTGTGTCAAAGATAGTAATTCGAAAGCAATTCACAACGTGACGGGGCCTTTAATGGTTTCATTATTTCTAGTTCGATGTCAGGTTGTGGATTCTTAGGTACAACACCTCCTACCTGTGGAAAACAATGTCTAGGTCCTTATACTGAGCCAATTTATATTCCGGAACATTGTCTGCATATCAGTCTGCAATGCCCGAATACTCGACATTTGTTGAGTACTATAACTAAAAAAAAGGTTGCACGAATGCAACCTTTTCTCATTTCAAATCCTTGTATTGTTTGACCGTCATATCAAAATCGGCTCCACTGAATTTAGGGGCGACAAACCTAACATTGCCACTGTTTTTAATCCACTCCTTGATTTTCGGTCCTAAACCTGGATTCCGATAGGATGAGGAATAAGCAGAATCCCTATCCCCTTGCGGAACGAAGAAATAAGCTTCCTCTTTCTCAACCAGGCTTTCTCCTTTGTAGAAACCGACAAGGACCCTCACATAATCATCTGAGTAATCAAATATGCCTTCTCTGGTGATAATCTTCACTTCAGTATCATTTGTCCAACACACAAACATAGAATAACCCGAGGGTGAGACATAGAGATTCGACCAGTAAGAATCTTCACCTTTCAACTCATCTGCCTTGTGAAATCTTGTTGTCCATTGAGCGCTCGCAGTAAAGGAGAGCATCAGGGCCAAAATAATGATAAATAAACGTTTCATATGACTGTGATTAGTATTTGCCTAATGAATGCAAATGTAAAAAAAGATGGTTGTGTTTGTTGTGTCAAAGATAGTAATTCGAAAGCAATTCACAACATATCGCTTAAATGTTTTAAAATTAGCAAGGTTGTGTTTGTTGTGACGCTAATGCGGGGCAACGTTAATTCGTGGATGTAACAACTTCATAATCAGTAGTTCTAATAAATCTTCTTCCATTCAAACTGGGAAGAAGAATCTCGTTATCAGTTAATTATCAACACGTTATCTCCACGCGGTTCGGACAACACTCTGGACCTTCCTTGAAAACGGCCAAAATCCTGGAAGGTCCATACAAAAAACCCAGGACCTTCCTTGAAAAGTCCTCAAAATAAGGAAGGTCCATACAAAAAGCCCAGGACCTTCCTTAAAAAGCCCTCAAAATAAGGAAGGTCCCAACAAAAAGCCCTGGACCTTCCTTGAAAACGGCCAAAATCCTGGAAGGTCCATACAAAAAGCCCAGGACCTTCCTTGAAAAGTCCTCAAAATAAGGAAGGTCCCAACAAAAAAGCCAGAACCTTCCTTGAAAACGGCCAAAATTCTGGAAGGTCCATACAAAAAACCCAGGACCTTCCTTGAAAAGCCCCCAAAATAAGGAAGGTCCCGGTCCAGGAGCAGGAACAGGTCCCGGAACAGGAACAGGTCCCGGAGCATGTCCCGGAGCAGAGGCAGAAGCAGTAGCAGTAGCAAACTTCGGCAATCGTCAGCGAACAAGGCCTGTTTTGCTGACGAAATGCACTGACGAAATGCAAAAAACAGACAGGCCGTCGGCAAAACGGCCGGTTTTCAGAGACGGAAGCCCGGGAAAGTTTTCAGATCTTGAACACCCTCCCCTCCTTGCGGGGCAGGGCCTCGGGGCAATCACCTGCCGGCCAGCCCACCACGAGGTGGCCGATGCCTTCATAGTCTCCCTCCAGACCGAGAGAAGCCAATAACTCTTTGAATTCGGGCAGTTCGAATTCTTCTTTAGCCCGGTGCACCCAGCAACTGCCAAGACCGAGAGCATGGGCGGCGAGCATCATATTGCCCATTACCAGCGACCCGTCATACACACGGTTTCGCCAATCAGCCTTGTCCAGCACAACCAGCACAGACGGAGCTCCAAAGAACGGATCCACGCCCTCCTGCTTTCCCCATATAACCCGGTTTGCTTCAGACATCCGCGCAATCAGGGCAGGGTCGCTTACCGCCAGAATAACCGATGACTGATGGTTCTTTCCGCTTGCTGCGTAAAGGCCGGCTTCAATAATCTGGTCCAGCAGTTCCTGCGGAACCGGATCGGGGAGGAACTTACGTATGCTCCTTCTTGTGAGAATATCGTGTATGGTCTGGTTCATAGAAGCAAAAATACGAGAAAATAATGTAACTTTGAAAAGTTTAAACTGTTAACATGAAAAAAGCTCTTGTTGCTGCCGCGATTCTGTGCGGCGTACTTAATGCCCGGGCCGGCATAAGGCTTTCTCCCCTTTTTACCGACAACGCCGTGCTCCAACAGAACTGTCAGGCTCCGGTCTGGGGCGAAGCAACCCCAGGCGCCGACATCAGGGTTGAGCCGTCATGGACCAAGCGTATCTACCGCACCAAGGCAGGTTCCGACGGGAAATGGATGCTCAGAATAGACACTCCGAAAGGAAGTTTCCGCAAGCACAGTATCAGCATTTCCGACGGGACCCCGGTGATTCTGGACAACGTGCTCATAGGAGAAGTTTGGCTGGCTTCGGGCCAGTCGAACATGCAGATGCCAATGGAAAGCTGGAGGGCGAAGAGAGTCAATCAGGCAGACATCAACAATTCTGCTCAATGGGCGAACCTGCGGCTTCTACAGGTATCAAGGGCTACCGGAATGAGCGAACGGGACTGGTTTGAAGCCGATTTCGAAGGATGGCAGGAATCCTCTCCCGAAACCGTGCGCAACTTTTCAGCCGCCGCTTGGTACTTCGGCAGGAAATTGCTGCAGGAGCTGAAAGTTCCCATTGGAATAATCCACAGCAGCTGGGGTGGAACAATAATCGAAGCCTGGATGAGCGAGAAGGCAATACGGCAGTTCCCCGAAGATATTCCGATGCTGCAGCAGGTAAAGTCTCTTTCCGAAAGCGAAACGCAAAGGCAGCTGACCTACGAACAGGAAATCAAGGCCTTCTACGAGCGCATGACTCTCAAAGACAAAGGCTTGCAGAACGGATTTGCAGTCTGGGCGCAAGCCGGATTCGATGACAGTGAATGGAAAAGAATCATGCTTCCTCGCATGGTGCAGGAACTTTGGCCCGGAATCAACGGCATTTATTGGTTCCGAAAAGAGATAGACATCCCCGCTTCCTGGGCAGGGAAAAGCATCACCCTCAGCCTGGGCCCCATAGACGATTTCGATGAAACATACTGGAACGGGCAGCAGGTAGGGTCCGGCAGTGTCTGGAACAAAAGCAGGGAATATACAGTCCCGGCGAATATGGTAAAGAGCGGAAAAACCGTTATATGCATACGCAACACCGACGACCACGGCAACGGCGGTCTTTATGGAGATGCCGAACTGATGTATGTCAAAGGACCCGACGGCCGGAAGATCAGGCTGGACAATGAATGGAAAACGACACTTTCCGTATCTTTCGAAAACGTGCCCAAATCAACCGCCCGCGAGCCCAACCTGGTAACGGTCCTGTATAACGCGATGCTGCGCCCGCTCGCTCCATACGCCATCAAAGGGGCCATCTGGTATCAGGGCGAGTCCAATGCAGGCAAGGCATGGCGCTACCGGGATATGATGCCTACGCTGATCGCAGACTGGCGCAGCCTCTGGGGGTACGATTTTCCATTTTATATCACACAGCTTGCTGGTTACACTGCCGTAAAAGATGATCCTGCAGATGACACCTGGGCAGAATTACGTGAAGCACAGACCATGACCACCCGAACCCTGAAAAAAGTTGGGCAGGCCTGCATCATTGATCTTGGCGAAGCCGACGACATCCATCCGATACGGAAGCAGGAAGTTGGAGAAAGGCTTGCAAAACTGGCACTCACAAATGATTATGGGGAAAAATATATATGCAACGGACCCGAATTCGAGTCATGCATAATCGACGGCGGGAGCATAAGGGTTCGCTTCTCGAACGTGGCCGGAGGGCTTAAGGTCATCCCTTCGGGCCATTTTGCAGAGGCACGCTATGGCAGCGCCGCAATGGAAAAGCCACTCGTACAGAAAGCGGAAAAAGGTGAACTTGCCGGTTTCCAAATAGCCGGAGCGGACCATGTCTGGCATTGGGCGCACGCCAGGATTTCCGGCAGCGAAGTAGTGGTTTCATGTCCAGAAGTGACCTCGCCCGTTGCAGTCAGATATGCCTGGAGCGCCAATCCCGTCTGTAATCTGTTCAATTCGGAAGGCCTCCCGGCCTGGCCTTTCCGCTCCGACGACTGGCCCGGAATAACTTATGGCAAATACTAGAGAGCAATTCGGCAGCAGATTTGCTGCAATCGCAGCCCTCGCAGGCAGCGCGATAGGACTTGGAAATATCTGGCGCTTCCCATACATGGTGGGAGAGAACGGCGGAGCAGCCTTCATCCTCATATACATTGCGGCGTCCCTTTTCTTGTCCGTTCCCATCTTTTTTGCAGAATTCATCATCGGACGCCGCAGCAGAGCGAATTGTTACGGGGCCATGAATAAGTTTGCACCCGGCAGCAAGTGGAAACTGCTGGGAATACTCTGCATCCTTACCCCCACGCTTATCCTGTCTTATTATGCAGTGGTAGGCGGATGGAGCATAACATATCTCGCAAAATCCTTTACCCTCAGCTTTCCCGACAGTTTCGGAAGCTTCGCCGCATCTGGGGTGGCATCCACGGCAGCCTTCGCCATATATATGGCAATCTCATGCGCAATAGTCGCAGGAGGGGTAAAAAACGGAATTGAAAAATTCAGCAAAGTGTCCCTTCCCGTACTGTTCCTGCTCATCATAGGGCTCGCCATTTATTCCGTGACATTAAAGGGAGGCGCACCCGGTATCGACTACATGCTCAAACCGGACTGGAGCAAGGTAGGCGCCCGTACGTTCGTAAATGCCATAGGTCAGAGTTTTTACTCCATTTCGCTTGGAATGGGCATTATCATAACCTATGCATCCTACATAAACAAAAAAGACGACGTCATCTTCTCTGGCGTGGGCACCGCTGGCTTCGACCTTTTCTTTGCAATACTCGCAGGTTTCGTAATAATGCCGGCCGTTTTCGCCGCAGGCATCGAACCCGGATCCGGTCCGGGTCTGGTTTTCGACACCCTGCCTTTCATTTTCAAGTCGATGAGCCAGGCCTCTCCCCTGCTCGCCACGGTTGTTTCCGTCGCTTTTTTCCTCACCGTAACCATAGCCGCCCTAACCTCGTCGGTATCCCTTTTGGAAGTGCCTGTCGCCTGGCTGACAGAAGAAAAGAAGATGAAACGAAGCAGAGCGACCGCGCTGGTGTTCACAGTCACAGGCATCATCGGAGCCCTCTGTTCCCTTGGTTTCGGCCCCCTTTCCAATGTGCAGATTTTCGGACGCGGAATCTTTGACTGCTTCGATCAGCTGTGCTGCAATGTCCTGCTGCCGATCGGCGCAATGCTCTGCGTGCTGTTTGTCGGATGGAAACTTCCAAAGGAAGATGTGCGGGATGAATTCACGTCCGGAGGCACCCGCAGTTTCAACTCAGGCATCTTCGGAGCTGTGTGGTTCATCCTCCGTTTTCTGGCCCCTGTTGCGATTACCGTCATTTTCTTGTCGAATTTCATATAAAACAGGCCGATTGTATAAAAAATCGTCATCAATAATGGGGATTTTGGTTTATTATTTGCAGCATATTCCGTATATTTGCGCGACTTAAAGAAATTCTAATTTTTTGATATTTATGGATAAAAAAACTCTTGCCAAGTACGGCATCACCGGTGTAAAGGAAATCCTCTACAATCCTACATACGAGGTCCTCTACAACGAAGAAACCAAACCTGAACTTGAAGGCTTCGACAAGGGCCAGGTAACTGAGCTCGGTGCCATCAACGTAATGACCGGTATCTACACCGGACGTTCTCCTAAAGACAAATACATTGTTTACGACAAAACCACCAAGGAAGGCGCCCCCGGCGAAATCTGGTGGACTACCGAAGACTATCCCAACGACAACCACAAAATGTCCGAGAAGACATGGGCAGCCGTAAAGAAACTTGCAAAGCAGCAACTCAGCGGCAAGCGTCTTTTCGTAGTTGACGGATTCTGCGGAACACACAAAGACACCCGCATGAAAGTCCGTTTCATCATGGAGGTTGCATGGCAGGCCCATTTCGTAACCAATATGTTCATCCGCCCCAAGAACCAGGCAGAATTTGACCAGGAGCCCGATTTCGTGGTTTACTGCGCTGCAAAGGCAAAGGTTGACAACTACAAGGAACTCGGTCTTCGCAGCGAAACCTGCGTTGCATTCAACGTCACTTCCCGTGAGCAGGTCATCCTGAACACCTGGTACGGCGGTGAGATG
>CACXHM010000103.1 GCA_902767465.1 uncultured Bacteroidia bacterium | reverse complement strand
ACGAGATTCGAACTCGTGGTACGGTTACCCGTACGGCAGTTTAGCAAACTGCTGGTTTCAGCCACTCACCCACCCCACCGGAAGATTTGCGTTGAAATCAGGACTGCAAATATACAAATTTTTCCAGATTTACAATATATTTATTCGTGTAATAGAACTATCTGTATATCACGTATTTACCCAAAACGAATCAGCTGCTTTTTCCGCATTCTTTTCCGATAAGTGTTTGATAGTCACCATCTTCTGCTCCACAGCAAAAATCGTCGCAGTCCATGCATTACTATCTTGCCTCCAGCACTGAGCCATGTTCGCTTTCGGCGACGGCGCGGCGCCAGGCTTCTACGTAAGGAGGGTTAGTGATGCCGACAGGTATCCCGGTTGAGTATTCACTGTGCACGAAACTGCCGTCAGCGTTCTGCGCCTTCACGTTTCCGTCCATGTATTTAAGCAGCAGCATTTCTTCGAGGGATACCCAGGCTGCGAACTGCGACTGGGCGGTGGAGACGGTGTGGCGTGTCATCAGGCGACGGGCCTTACGCAGACGTCCGCGCGACACCAGCCGGGCAACGCGCTCGTCCAGGGATGGTACCGCCGCAAACATCTGTTCCTGCTCGAATGCATCGATCGCGCATCGCACCGTTGGTGCCATCACGTTATACATTTTATAGCATGCCTGCGCCACCCGGTTGCTGATCCAGAACTGCGAAGTTGCCGAATAGTGCAGCATGTCTCCGTTCCCCACGCGGAGGCATTCCGGAACCTTCGAAGTGGAGACATAAACCGGTGTAAGATAGGAGGTTGCTGCATCGTCCGTGCCAAACCATACAAGGGCTCCCACCTCGTCCGGCAGCCATCCGCGCGCCTGGGCTACGAACCAGAATCCCGTCTGCTGGGTTGCAATCGCCCGTTCGTTGACATATTCTTTTCCATTCCACGAAAAATGCATGGGTCTCCAGCGGTATGGCAGTGCGTTTCCTCCGGCGCCGATGTCCTGAGTCATATCGAGAGCTGTGCCTTCGAAATGGTCGCGCATCACATCTGCCACGTCTTTCACGGTTATCTTGCGTGCCGGCTTCACAAACAGCGGCATCTCTCCGGAAAGATCGTGCCCGAGTGCATAGGAGATCCAGTCGGATGCCGGCCGCGAAACCTCTACTCCGCCCTCTTCATACACGAACATCCCGTCGCATAGAATATTAAAGGCAGCCCATGCGCGTGCATCGCAGGCGCGCGCTCCGCCGAAATCAAGGGGATTGTAGGCTTCGCGAAAAGAAAACTTCTCGTCCGCCCCGTCGAACCACCCTTGCGAACGGGCGAATGAAATCACGTCCGGAGCGTAGATACAGTTCTGCGGATCGTCCAGAGGAAAACGGGTGATGCGGCACTGGTTGGCATGTGCGCAGATGTACCCGTCTGGCACGCGTCTGGCAACCCAGACAATGCCACGCTCGCCTGAACCCTTTCCCACCAGGTCCATCACCCAGGCCTCATGCGGATCGGCGATGGAAAAGCTCTCTCCTTCAGATGGATATCCATAGCGGTTGGCAAGCGAAACGATCGTATCGATGGCTGCGCGTGCGGTAGCGGCTCGCTGCAAGGTGACGTAAATTAATGAACCATAATCCATTATGCCGTTGGTGTCGACCTGCTCTTCCCGGCCTCCCCAGGTGGTCTCTCCAATTATGAGTTGCTTTTCGTTCATGTTCCCCACCGTTTTGAAGGTACGGGGAATCTGGTGTATCTCTCCGAGCGGTTTGGCGGTGTCCCATTCGGTAATACGTAACCTGGCGCCCTTGCGGAACCGACCGGCGGGCGTGAAGTAGAGTTCTCCGAAAAGCTGGTGGGAATCGGCGGCATAGGAAACCATGCAGGAGCCGTCTGCGCTGGCGCCAGCAGAAATTATTACGTTGGAACATGCGTCGGCATGCTGAACCCAGACGAGAGAGGCGGCAATGGCCGCGAGGCACAATGATTGTATTTTCATGGGCTGAGTTTTACATTGTTACAAATTTAATGATTATTTTTGCATGTTATGAAAACAAAGTCCATACTTCTCGCACTTGTCTTCCTTGCTGCGGCACTGACTGCCCGTGCGCAAGAGCAGCCGCTTACCCCTGAGCAACAGGAGAAAAAGATGCGCGAGAATATAGAGGAGATGGTTCTCCGTTACGAGGAATCCCTCTCACTCGAAGTCTGGCAAACCTTTTATGTGGATTCCATTCTGACTCATAATTTCAACGCCATGAGCGCGGAAATGAAAGAATTGAGCATGAACCGGGTCGAAAATGTAGATATCTATACCCTTGTGCGGGATAAGTGGGAAGAAGAAACTTATAAGGCTTTCTCCAAAATCCTGGACGAAAACCAGTGGGCCGCCTATCTCAAAACTGGAGCAGCCCGGGCCAAGAAAGCCCGCGACAAAAGGGCCCTCAAGAGGGAGGGAAAGAAATAAAGAATATGACAAACGAAACTATAGAGAAGGTTCTTGGTGAGCTGAATGCTCTCAAGTGCAAGACAGAGAAGGAAGTGGAAGAAGCGCGTGTGCGCTTTCTTGGAAAAAAAGGCGAAATTACCGCCCTGTTTGAAGAGTTCCGCAGTGTTGACGGTGATGCAAAGCGTGCCTTCGGGCGTCCGCTCAACATGCTCAAACAGGCGGCTCTCGCAAAAATAGAAGAACTTCGTGCCTCGGCCCAGTCGAGCGGGGCCGGCAGCAACAAATCAGACGACCTCACTCTTCCCGGCGAGCAGTTCGAGCTCGGCAGCCGCCATCCTGTGAGCATCGTCCGCCAGGAGATCGTGGACATCTTCCGCAAATTTGGTTATGATGTGGCCGAAGGACCGGAAATCGAGGATGACTACCACGTTTTCGAGGCTCTGAACTTCCCTCCTAACCACCCGGCCCGCGACATGCAGGACACTTTCTTCGTGTCTGCCGGTCATCTGAATCCTCTGCTTCTTCGCACCCACACATCCTCCGTGCAGGTGCGTGCCATGGAGAAGATGCCGCTCCCGATCCGCGTGGTCTGCCCCGGAAGGGTCTTCCGCAACGAAGCCATCTCTGCGCGGGCGCACTGCATTTTCCATCAGGTGGAAGGCCTCTATATCGATGAGAATGTGACCTTCGCCGACCTCAAGCAGGCCATTCTTCTTTTCGCTCGCGAGATGTTCGGTGCGGACGCACAGATCCGCATGCGCCCCTCGTTTTTCCCCTTCACCGAGCCTTCGGCTGAGGTGGACGTGAGCTGCAATATCTGCCACGGAAAAGGCTGCAATATCTGCAAGGGAACCGGCTGGCTGGAAATCCTCGGATGCGGCATGGTTGATCCCAACGTGCTCGAAGCCTCCGGAATTGACTCCAAAAAGTACAGCGGATTCGCCTTCGGCATGGGTATCGAGCGTATCGCCATGCTCAAATGGCAGGTGAACGATCTGCGTCACTACTTCGAAAACGACCTGCGCTTCCTGCGCGAGTTCGAAGGAGCCACAGAAGTGTAGTGTTATTTCCGGCAATTAAGGCCTTTTGTATCCGTCCTTTTCGGCTTTCTTGATGGCCCGGTCGATTCGCGACTGCGTGTCGGGATGGGACGAGAACAGGTTGGCGATCGATGTGACCTGAGCCGAAGTTCCGCTCTGGCTCTTGTCCATCAGTTTTTCGAAAGCCATGGCCATATAGTAGGGATTTTTTCCTGCCCCTTTCAGGAAGTCGTAGCCGAAATCATCGGCTTCGGTCTCCTGTTTGCGGGAGTATTTGGCATTCACCATCTGCTCGGCAAGCTGGCCGAATACGCTGTCGGTAAGGGCTGCCGCCACATTGCCGGTAGAAGCCAGAACATCCATTGCAGCAGATGAGTACAGGTTCATCTTATAGGCATTGAGGGTATGCTTCAATGCTACGTGCCCCACCTCGTGCCCGATTACTCCAAGAGCCTCATCGTCGGTCATCACGTCCAGCAGGCCGGTATAAACCCGCACATTGCCGTCGGCGCAGGCGAATGCGTTGACTTCGTTGTTCTTGTAAACTTTGAACGTGAGCGGTGTTCCGTCCACGCTGGTGAGTCCCTTTGTGATACGGTTCAGACGGGTTACGTAGTTGCCGCTGGTGATTATCTGGTTCTGGGCATCGAGCTGCTTTACTGACTGGGTCACATATCCTTTGATGTCATTGTCGGAAATGGCCATGGCCTGGAGCACTTTGGTGCCGCTTTGCATAAGGCGGGCCTGATTGAGAGAAGCGCAGGATGCAAGTGAAAGAGCCGCAGCGCAAATGATAAATAAACGTTTCATATTTTAGATAAGTTGAGGCAGGAAAGAAGAAACAATCAGAATTACAAGGCCGCATACAAGGATTGCGATGGTCTTGCGTGAGCAGCCCTTCCACTCCTTGAGGATGATTCCCCATACGTTGGAGAAGGTAACGTTGAGGCTCTGGAGGATACACCAGCTGAATGCGAGCAGGACTGGGGCTTCGGTGAGGAATCCCTTGCCGAGGCTGAGCCCGAAGAACTGGCTGTACCATAGCAGGCCCGCCAGGGCGCAGAATAGTATGTTGTTGCCCCAAAGCGACCCCTCTGCATAATCGCCCCAGGTTTTATTTTTGCTGTTCTGGTAGAAGCAATAGACTGCGTTGGTGAGAAAACCTCCGAAGGTCACCAGCAGGGTGGCTGGCAGGGTCTTGAAGATGTCGGGAGTCCCTTCCCATGTCAGCCCTTGCCCGAATCCGAGTCCGATTGCAAAGCATGCGCTCATGAAACCTGCAAGAAGTGCTACCAGAAGACCTTTCCCAAAGTTGAAGTCTTTGACGGCGTCCTTGGCTCCTTCTCCGGCTTCCTTGCTCTTGCGGCTGCCTGCGATTCCGATAATGGTGATGCCGAGCAGCGTTACAACCACCCCGACGATCACAGGGGCGGTCAGGTCGGAAGTGTTGCCGGTGAACACCGGGGTCAGTATGGTGCCGAGTCCCGCGCAGGTGCCAAGCGCTATCGACTGTCCGAGCGCAACTCCGAGATATCTCATAGAAAGGCCGAAGGTAAGTCCTCCCACGCCCCAAAGAATCCCAAAGAAAATGGTCTTGAAACTTTCAGCCGGATGCGCTGCGAACATAGCGAAGAGTGATTCTCCCGAAGGAACTGCAAGCAGTGCCCCGAGCAGCGGGAACACCAGCCAGGCAAAAACTCCTTGAACAATCCAATAACTCTCCCAGCTCCATTTGCGGATTTTGTTGATGGGAACATAACTCGACGATTGGCAGAAAGCGCCGATCGCAATGATGAGAAGTCCAATGATTATTTTCATTTCAGTGTTTTGTTTATTGCAACTTCAAAGTTAATTATTTTTTGCAGAAAATTCTGCCGGTCCGGTGAGGTGAATGCCTGTGAATCGCGCAGTGCTCACTGCCGGATCTTCCGGGGCGACGAAATCGACTGTGAGAATATCCCCTCTCCGTGCCTGAATCCGGACAGTTGCTCTTTTTTCGTCCTTGCCGGCAAGACCGGAAATCTTCCCTTCCGGCAAGTTCCCCGAATAAAAAGCCGCCAGCGCACTTGCAGTTATTCCTGTCCCGCACGCAAGAGTCTCTCTCTCTACCCCTTTTTCAAAGGTGCGGACTTTCAGGCGGTCGGCACATACCTGCACGAAATTCACGTTTGTTCCTTCAGGTGCAAACTCCTCTTTCCAGCGTAGTTCCCTGCCTTCGCTTTCAACATCAACCGACTCCACATCTTCCACGAATTTTACGAAGTGCCTCGTGCCGGTGTTCAAGAAATATCCTCCCTGCATTTCGCGCACACCATCAACATCTATCATCCTCAGCCTAATAGTCCACTCTGTGCCGGGCCTTTTCAAAATCTGCGCTTCGTGCAGCCCGTCCGGAGCTATGAATACGTAATGGTCAGAAGATGAAGTCTTTATGCCGAGCCAGTCGGCGAATGCTACGATGCAGCGGCCCCCATTGCCGCACATCATTCCTCCACTGCCGTCGGGATTGAAAAAATCCATACTAAAATCTGCCACTGCATCGCCCTTGCCCAAAATCATCAATCCGTCCGTGCCGTACTCCTCGCACAGAGCAGTGATTCTCTCAATCTTCCGGAAACCGCTCACATCTTCATTACGCCCGTCCAGAACGATAAAATCGTTTCCGGCTCCCGACATTTTGTATATCTTCATATCATTCATTTTTCCACTGTCTTTTGCGGTATGAGTGCTTCGGAAATCACCCGGGAGAGCAGCTTCACCCCCTCTTCCATCCTATCTCTGGCAAGGAACGAAAAATTCAGCCGCATAGCATTGCGGAAGCCACCGTCCAGCGAGAAAAAAGTTCCTGCCACGTAGGCCACTCCGGCTGCAAGTGCGGAATCATACATTGCAACCGTGTCCACATGCGGAGGAAGCGTCACCCAGAGGAAAAGTCCTCCGTCCGGTTCTGTCCAGCTAACCTCTTCCGGCATGTACCGGTGCAGCAGGGCGAGCATGTAATCGCGTTTTTCCCTGTAAAGGGATATGCTGCGGGAGAGGTTCTCGTCCAGGGTTCCGCTGCCAAGGTATTCCGCTGCGAGGTACTGGTCGAACACCGGCGGGCATAGGTCGAGGGCCTGCTTGCAGATGAAGATCTGCTCCAGCAGTGCCGGAGCGCCGATTATCCATCCCAGCCGGAATCCGGGGGCGAAGATTTTGGAGAAACTTCCCAGATGCAGGGTCCTTTCCGGGGCAAGGGAGTATATGGTGGGGATATTGCTCCCGCTGTATCGCAGCGCACGGTAGGGACAATCTTCAATTATCAGGAGGTCTTTCCTGCGGGCGAATTCTACCAGTGACAGCCTTTCTTCCAGAGACAGAGTTTCCCCGGAAGGATTGCAGAAGTCCGGCACTATGTAGATAAATTTAGCCCGCCTTGAAGGCTCCTTGCGAAGCGTATCACCACCATCAGCGGAATCTGCCATTGCTGCGACAAGATTCCGCACTTCCGCCCTGTAGGCCTTGAATGACTGAATTGCGCCAAGGTACGCGGGGTTGGTCGTAAGCACCACGTCTCCAGGATTCAGAAAGATACGGGCGCAGACGTCGATGCCCTGCTGGCTGGAGGTTGTAATCTGGATATTTTCCAGAGGTATCCTGACAGTTGCAGGATCCGACTTCGGAGCATCCCCATCGGCGCCGACTGCCTTGCCGCAACCGGCATACAGCCATGGCGCATACCATTTCGATATCGCTTCACGGAGTTCGTTCACCCCCTGCGTTCCTCCGTACTGAAGTGCTTTTGCGCCGTATTTCTCCACCACTTTGCGCGTGAGCCCTTCCATTTCCTGCAAAGGAAAAGTTGAGGCGTCCGGATACCCTCCCGCAAAAGAGTAGATCGAAGCGAGGTCCACCTTGCGGAAAATCTCTCTCACCGGCGAGCGCATAAAGCCCGGCACATCATCCGAAAAGAACCTGCTATAATCCACTTTACTCGTGAGCTTCAACAAACGATATACGACTTGCATCTTTGAGGATATCCCCCACATTCTTTGTTACCGTGCCGAACGGGAAGTCGAATTTATTGATACCTGCATTAACTATTCCACTTTGATTATTTGCCACGATGATACCCATGGCGCCTGCCGCTTTTGCATTATCATATTTTTGAGAGAATGTGATGCTGCCTCTCCAGCATACGGCCACTGACCCGGCAACGTCAAGCCCGGTATAGTCAGAAGCCTCTCCGTAGCCGTCAATAAAGACGATGGGCACGTTGGCTCCCATGGCGAGAAATGCGTCCGCCTGGGACTTGTCAGGGGTATATATGGGGAAGTCTTCTCCGTTAACCTTCAGCATGACGTCGTATGAGAGTTTCAAGGTCAGGGCGACAGGCGTCTTAAGTTCTTTGAGCAAGAGGCCTTCTGTGTATTCCCATTTTTCTCCATATAATGAATAGCATTCCACAATCGTATAATCGGCATACGAAGCGGCGAAAACAAGTTTGGCATCACCTAATATGATTTCAGGGACCTCAGAATTGCTCAAAGTCATATCATAATAAGCAGAATCGTAAAAGGTCGCCTCATCGGGAAGAGCCGCGGTGTTGATGCGGTTGGTTTCGGCTGACTCATCCCAAATCAAATAGTCGTAGTAAGGCGTATCGATAACTTTTCCAGTTTTAAAACAGCCGACATCAAGTAAATATAAACTTCCTATGCGGTATGATGAGTAATTAAGGAACTGTTTTCCGGAGGGATTCTTTGCCGATGAAAACAAGTCCGCACGTCTGGTAATGCTGTAAACAACGAAACCAGAATCTTCATCTTTCGCCTCCTGTATTGCGCTCCAGGCTTCTTCCGGGATGAAAACAACCGGAATCCAGTCGTAACCCGAAAGGTCTTTCTTGCTGAACTCTTTGTCGCTGACCACTATAAGAGATGCATATGGAAAAGCTACGGTGGCATATTTGTCATAGACATCCTGAAGGGATGCTTCTCCAAGGTGAACGGCGATAACGCCACCCGCATTTTCCGGAATCTCCTGACCGCCTTCAATGGCAAGCATATATTGTTCGTTTTTCTCCTGAGATGCGAAGAGCAGGCCGTGCAGAGGGTTGATGGTCTTCACTTCGAAAGTTTTGCTCCCTATGGTAATTTCAGAAAACACCTTGGGGGCGTCAGGAGAGTTTTTGCCTTTATCGTTCGGATCTTTTTTACAAGCGACAAGGGCAACAGCAAGCAATAGTGCTGCAAGAATAAGTTTTTTCATAACGATGTGTATTTGATGGTTATTTTCTGGTGATTTTTGCTCCCAAGGCATTGAGCCGGCCGTCGATATTTTCGTAGCCGCGGTCAATCTGCTCTATATTGTCGATTTCCGACACACCCTTTGCGCTCATTGCGGCAAGCAGCATGGCAATACCTGCACGGATATCCGGCGAGGTCATACGGCCTGCGCGGAGCTGGAACTTGTGGTCGTGCCCGATCACCACGGCCCGGTGCGGGTCGCACAGGATTATCTGTGCTCCCATGTCGATGAGTTTGTCGGTAAAGAACAGGCGGCTTTCGAACATCTTCTGATGAATCAGCACACTGCCCTTGCACTGGGTGGCCACCACCAGCAGCACGCTCAGCAGGTCCGGGGTCAGGCCCGGCCATGGAGCGTCGGCGATGGTCATGATGGATCCGTCAATGAACGATTCTATTTCATAACTATCCTGCGAGGGCACGTAGATGTCGTCACCTCTCTGCTCCAATTTTACCCCGATGCGTCTGAATGCTTCCGGGATGATGCCCAGGTCGGGATAGGAGACGTTCTTTATGGTGAGTTCGCTTTGAGTTATGGCGGCGAGGCCGATGAATGAGCCAACCTCGATCATGTCCGGAAGTATCCTGTGCGAAGCCCCGTGAAGTTTCTTTACTCCGTGGATGGTGAGCAGGTTGCTGCCGATGCCTTCGATGTTGGCGCCCATTGAGTTGAGAAGGCGGCAAAGCTGCTGCAGATAAGGCTCGCAGGCGGCATTGTAGATGGTGGTGTCGCCTTCGGCAAGCGATGCTGCCATGACGATGTTGGCGGTGCCTGTAACAGATGCTTCGTCCAGCAGCATATAACAGCCTTTCAGCCCGGTTTGTGCGCAAAGGTGATAAGCGCGGCGGTCCTTGTCGTATTCGTACTGTGCACCGAGTTTTACGAATCCTTCGATATGGGTGTCTACCCTGCGCCGGCCGATCTTGTCGCCTCCGGGTTTTGGGAAATAAGTTTCGCCGAACCGGCTGAGCATTGGTCCGGAAATCATCACCGAACCCCGCAGCGAGGCGCATTTTTTTACAAACTCAGCACTTTCCACGTAGGAACGGTCGATTTCATCGGCCTGGAAGGTGTATTCGCCCTTTTCGTGACGGGTAACCTTAACCCCCATGTCCTGAAGCAGGCTGATAAGGTTTTTGATATCGAGAATCTCAGGGACGTTGCTGATGCGCACGGCCTTGTCGGTGAGCAGTACTGCGCTGAGAATCTGTAATGCTTCGTTCTTGGCGCCTTGGGGAGTGATTGCCCCGCTGAGGCGATGTCCGCCTTCGATAATGAATGTTCCCATATAGGGCAAATTTAACTAAAAAAGCAGAACTATCAACATTCGGCTGTTGACTTTAAAATCACAATTCATTATATTTGTGCAGATTGATTTGAAATTAAAGCAATTATGAAAAAATTATTCATCGCTCTTTCGCTGGCGGCAATGCTTCTGTGCCAGGGAGCCTATGCGCAGTTTAATCTGAACAAACTCAAGGACGCTGCAAAAAATGCCGTCAACAATACGGTAAACAACGCGGTAAATAATGCTGCAAAATCAGTAACACCGAACTCTGGCAGCCAGGGCTCTGCGGCTACGGCTACGCCTGTACAGAGTGGCAATGCATCTGCCGGTGTTTCGGCGCCTGTGATGAATCCTGCTCCGTCAACTGCGGTTGCTGCCAAGGGTAAGACGTTGTATGTGAGTGTCAGCACCGGATCCGGCCGTGCGGACGGGCTTACTCCCGCCACTGCAATGAAAGACCTTCAGAAAGCCATCAACGCTGCCGAAGAGAACGACGTTATCCTCGTTGCGGAGGGTAACTACCTTGGAGGAATGGGTTGCGGATACCACCAGATCGGCAAGTTCGCCGATGCCACCCACGATCCAGGCAAATTCATAAGCCTCTACGGCGGATACTCCACCGACTTCAGCGAACGTGATGTCATTGCTCACGTCACCAAATTCCAGCCGGGCAGTCAGGCTTTTATTGCTCCGCTTTTCAATATCAACGCCCGCAGGCCGTATGGCTATAGCGGACCGGTCGGAACGGTTGTAGTAGACGGATTTGTGTTCGATCTGGGAGAAAACAACCGCTACTGCGTGGCGAACGTCAACGACGAACGTACCGGCACCCCCAACGAAGGCGTATTGACGGGCCGTTTCGTAGAGCCGGACGCCGCTCCGCCGGTGCCTATTGTCGGTACTTCCAGCGGCGATGAATATGGACTTCACATGGACGTGGAGGGCAATGTACGCATTGCAAACTGCATCTTCGTGAACTGCCGCGACTACGGTATCCAGGCTTTGATGGGAAAGGGACACATGGAGATATGCAACAACATTTTCATCTCGTGCCGTTATGCCGCCTGCCAGGTAAAGGGTAACGTAAAAGACGCCGACATTCCCGAAGTTTCGCTTGATTTCCACCACAATACGGTCCTTTTCACCTGGACGCGCACCAAGGCTTTCGAGGATATGGGCCAGGGCTTCCGCTTCATGAACGGCATCCGTACCATCGATGTTCACAACAACATCTTCGGCTGCAACAGCAACTGCGCAGTTGAGCGGGTGTTCTATGAGAGCAATAAGCAGATGGAGTCTCTCAAGGTGAGCAACCTCTACAACAATTACTACTTTGCCAACAAGCGCGACCTTGAACTCGCCTCTTCGGGAGCTGCCTCGATTTCCGTTTTCGCCTCCGGCATCGAAGATGTCGATGAAAAACTGATTGGCCCCAAGTACGAAGGCAACGTGGAGATGCCCGAGAACGAGGCTTTCATCAACGCCATCGACCGTCCTTACCTTGAAGGTTACATGAGCCTCAAGATAATGAAGAGCCAGAGCTACAATCCCAACTCCGCTGCCAACCAGGTGAACCGCCTGTTCGGCATGAACCAGCAGGGCAGCGAAATCGTGCGTCCCAGCATGTACTGCAACAAGTACCCTTGGGAAAAGGCCAAGGACCTGTTCGGAAAGGTTGAGGGCTACGGAGCCCAGATGCCCAGATAGGGAGAACCAAAATAGACGGCGGCAGTGTGCGCCATATGCGAGTTGCGGTCCAAACTATGGACCGCAAAAGACACAAACCGTCAGATATGATCTACTTCAGGATGGAGTTCTATGCCGAAGCGTTCCTTAACGGCAGCAATGATTCTTTCTTCCAGGGAGAGAACGTCTTTCGGGCTTGCCGTGCCGCTGGCATTTACGATGACCAGGGGCTGTTTTTCATAGACCTGTGCCCCGCCGAGGGTCATTCCGCGCAGTCCGCATTGGTCTATCAGCCATGCTGCCGGAATCTTCACGTTCCCGTCCGGAAGGTCGTAGTGGGGGATACTTATGACTGCGGAGTCCGGGCTTTGCGGCCGGGCAATGCCCGGACCGGGCTCCCCCTGCGGGACACGGCCGGGCCCTTTGTCCGGCGCGGATGGCCTTGCAGCGGACTCCGCAGCAGCGATCCGTTCGAAGTGTTCGCGGCTCACCACCGGATTCTTGAAGAAACTCCCGGCGCTGCCGATCTTTGCCGGGTCGGGGAGTTTGGCATTCCGGATGCCGATTATGGCTTCGCGTACTGCCTGCGGAGTAAGCCCGTATGATCCGAGCGGATCTGCAGCAGGGGAATAATCTGCAGGTATTTTCAGTGCCGCGCGTATTCCTCCGTACTCCAGTTTTGGAGAATACTTCCGCGTCACCTTGAACAGTACGCTCGTGACGATATAACGGCCGCGGTTATGTTTGAACATGGAATCCCGATACCCATAGGCAAGTTCTCCGACTTTGAAAGCCGTCTTGCTCCAGTCTTTTGTATCAAGGCATACTACTCCGGCGATGATATCCTTGGCCTCAACCCCATATGCCCCAATGTTCTGCACAGCAGCAGCCCCCACTTCGCCGGGAATCAAAGACAGGTTCTCAGGTCCCCACAGGCCATACCCCGCGACATTTGCCACGAAGTCGTCGAAGATCATGCCTGCGCCAACGGTAAGCAGCACCTCATCGAGACCCATATCAACGTATTTTATGAACTTTATGCCGGAATGCAGCACGGTCCCCGGAAAATCCCCCGTAAACAGGAGGTTGCTTCCGGCACCGATATGGAATACCGGCTGGGGAAGACTTGCAAAATCCAGGGATTTCAGTTCATCTACGCTTTCATATTCTATGTATAGCGCCGCTTTCACCTTCATTCCGAAGGTGTTATGTGTGCTCAAGTCGTAATTCTCTATTCTTTTCATTTCTGTAAAGATAGGAATTATTTTGCAAGTGCTCCCGGTCGGCTGTTTTCTTACCGACCGGGAGCACTTTTGTGTTGCAGGGAACTGCGAATCAGAGCACTGCAATCAGAAATAGTTTTTTCATACAATGGTTATATCGTTATTCCGCAACGGCGCGAATGGTGTATCCGTAGAAGCGGAATGAAGTGCCGAGACCGTTTTGGCCGTCTTCCATACGCCAGCTGTATGCATAATCTGTCCTGTTGTGGACAAGATTCGAGGTCCAGTACATGCCTGAGCCGGCATAATCACCGTAGTCGTAAATCTGCTTTCCGTAGCGGTGACACGATGCGGGAAGGAATATGCTGACTCCCGTAGTCTTGCTCGTCACCTCGTATCCTTCCACTTCGCTCAGGGTAATCCAGGCCCAAGTACACTTGTCCTTAAGTTCCTGCCAATCAGCAAGGGTGGGTATGCGCCAGTGACTGCCCAAGGCTGCCCGTGCGGCGTCATCGCTCTCTTCCAGCACGATATTGTCGTTATCGCTGTTTGAAACATATTT
>CACXHM010000102.1 GCA_902767465.1 uncultured Bacteroidia bacterium | reverse complement strand
AACAACATGGCAATACGACCTTGGGCTTGACCTTACCCATTTCGGAGAACGTATCGACTTCACAGGCGATATATACTACAAGGATACCCGCGATATGCTCTATCGTGCGACCCTGTCCGCACAATCCGGGTTCACCGAACAGTGGCAGAATCTGGGGCGTGTGGAGAATAAAGGCCTTGAACTCAGCCTGACAACCCACAATATCGATACCCGGGATTTCTCATGGAGCACCAGTTTTACCTTCGACGCATCCCGAAACAAGGTGTTGGACATCGGAGGAGTAGAATATACCAGCGTAAACATTGCGCACGGAGTGCTCGCAAATGATATCTCCCGCATTATGGTCGGGCAGCCTATAGGCATAGGTTACGGATATGTGTGGGACGGCAATTACCAGCTCACTGATTTCATAATCAAAGACAAGTTCGGAAACGACTTCACCGAGCATCCCGAGATAGTGACTTCGGAAGATATCAAGCAGGGGAAACTGGTGTTTACACTCAAGGACGGAGTAACAACTATCAACGGCATAACGCCCCAGCCGGGTGACAGGAAGTACAAGGATCTGGACGGAGACAACGAAATCACTACCGCCGATCGCAGGGTTATCAGCAATTCCAACCCAAAATGGACGGCCGGACTCGGCAACACGTTCACCTGGAAGGGTTTCGATCTCAACATTTTCTTCGAGTGCGTTTACGGGCGCGACATCATGAACGAGTTCAAGCTGCGTTCTGAGTCAGGTCTCTCGGGAAGCACCATGTACAACAATCTTCGAAAAGAGGCTTGGGAAGGACACTGGACTCCTGAGAACGGGTCGGACACCTATTCCCGGCTGATGAACCAGACCAACACCTATGTATCGTCGTATTACGTCGAGGACGGCTCCTTCTTAAGGCTTAAGACCGTAGGTTTTGGTTACTCTCTGCCCGGCAGGATATGCAGTCGTATCCACTTCGAAAAGCTGCGTATTTATGCCAATATCGACAATGCCTGGCTATGGACCCGATACAGCGGAATGGATCCCGACGTGAGCTCGTCAAACTCCCTTTTCACGGGATTCGACAGACTATCGTATCCTAAGGCACGCGTAATTACTTTCGGTATCAATGCAAGTTTCTGATACAGTCATGAAAAACAGGTTTTTAATAATTGCCATAGCTGTTTCGGCCGTTTCATGTGCAAAGGCGGATTTCCTGAATCAGGTGCCGTTTTCGCAGACTTCCCCCGAAAACTATTATAAAACCCAGCAGCAGATGGAGATGGCTCTCGTAAGCTGTTACGAAACCATCAACACGCATAAGATTCCGGGATATTCATTTTGTCAGCGCGGCTCCTATGCGCAGGGTCTGCTCTACATAATGAATGCTCCTTCCGACGACGTTGTTGCCGCCCAGTCATCCAACGATGAAGGGCTCGAAATGGAATGGGGAAACTATGTTGAAAGTACCCGCTGCATCAGGGATTTCTGGAAAGTGTTCTATGCGGGGATCAACCGTTGCAACATAATTCTTCAGTATATCGACGGGATTGAGGCAAGCTCCGAGATAAAGACTCAGTTCAAGGCGGAGGCCCGTTTCATGAGGGCATTTTTCTATTATCATCTTGCTTGGAACTTCGGAGGGGTGCCCATTGTAAAATCCTACGCATCCGATGGCAATGAGCCCCGTTCTGCTTTGAAGGATGTATATGAATTCATACTGGCCGACCTGGATTTCGCACGCGACAATCTGGCCGATGCAGGCATTCTCGGGAACATTTCCGCCAACCGTTTCACCGCCGATGCATACATAGGGCGCATTTGCAACTATCTGGCATCCTGCAAGCGGTATAATGTTGGAGCGGACCTGGTTGCGGAGCAGCCCCTCAATGATTTCGCATGGGTAGATGCTGCAGCAATGACAACCAAGGCAAAAAACGCACTGAAAGAGGTTGTAGAGGAATCTCCTTATATACTTGTCAACGATTACACAAACCTCTTCCGGGAAACCACCAAGAGTGAACAATATAAGGAGTGTCTGCTGCTTGCGGAGTCTCCCCTTTCGGGCAAGGAAGGATACTGGCCCAACAGTTTCTATCTTCCTTCTCCGACCTCGAACGGTGTGCTTACCCCCATAGTTTACGGCGGGCGCCATATTCCAACTCCGCGGGGTTTCTATATGTACCACGAGTCCGACAGGCGCCGCGACCACAATTTCACGGGCCGTATTTCCGACGGCTATTCGACAGTGCTGGTGGACGGTTATACCTACAGCTATCCTAACATGCAGCACAAAATTACGGTTACCGATGAGATTACTCACCAGCAAAAAGAGGTGCTGCATCCATTGTACGAAAACGAGCGTCAAACCTATCTGCCGGTGAGCGGCATCCAGCTCTGTGCCGGAAAAGTACGGCTTGCAGCGATGAACGAGGTTCAGCATACCTGGCAGCAGTCTGCCTTTTCTTTCCCTCTGATGCGCCTTGCGGACGTGTACCTCATGTATGCGGAGGCTCTTTATTTCGACGGGAACGAGCCGGATGCCCGCGTGTGGATGAATAAAGTTCTTGAGAGGGCCGCAATCGACGACGACAACTATACCTTCCTCAAAACTTATTATCACCGTGACGATTTTATTGACGAACTTCTGGAGAGCCGCGAACGCGAACTTGTGTTCGAGTTCTCCCGCAAGTGGGACCTGATACGCTTCAACAGGATCGATGCCGCTATTGCCAGCCTCGATGAATACAAGGTTGTGGAGCGGGAAGGTGTCGTTGACGACCGTTATCTGAACTTTGATTCAACGGGTTACCTCAGGATCGGTATCCCAAATCTCAAGCAGAACTGGCAGCACCATAAGATCTGGCTCCCGATTTCAGAGGAACAGATGGGCGTGAACCAGTCTCTGGTGCAGAACGCTGGATGGGGAGTTGTAGAAGATAAATCTTAACCAAAATAATTATAACATGAAAAGGTATTTCGTTTTATTCGCTATCGGACTTTGTCTTCTTGCATGCAAGAAGGATGAACCCAACGGCCCCGGGAAGCAAGACTATCCGGAACCGGTTGCTGGAACCGCCTACGTCCTTGAAGGCACTGTCAACACCCCGGGCTTTACCTGGTCAACCAATTCATCAGTAGGTCTTTATAGTGCAATGACCGAAGTCAAGGCATCTAACCTTGAATGCAAGATCGAAGGTTGGGCCGACACCGGCCTGATGCAGGAAGACCCCGAAACCGGCAAAATGGTTCCGGTTCCTTATACGCCGTCTCAGTATGACGGCCAGGCTGTGGCACCCTTCAACACACCGGCTCTTGACCTGGTGAAGGGAGAGAACAGTTTTCTGGTTTATACCCCCTACGATCCAACCCTTAAATATGTTGCGGGTGTGATCTATGGCTTGGAGATAGCCGAAGACCAGACACAGCCGAAGCCGGATGTGGCCGGTGCAGGGTTCGCTTTCGGAACCTGCAAGGGTATCCCCGGAGTCGATGAGAAATTCTCATTCTCCCTCAATCCTGTTTCGGCAGTTGCCAAAGTGAAAGTAAGTTCCGCGGAATTCGCCGATTACGGTGTGAAAAAGGTTACCCTATGGGATGAGACCGGCGCTGCAAAGCTCGGCGGCGGTTTCAATGTAAACATCGAGAGCAACGAGTTCCAGACATTGACTTCATACAGCCGTGTGTCCACTACCGTTTCCGCTCCTGCTACCCTCGGAACCAAGGAACAGAGCGTTTATGTGAACATTCTTCCCGGCACTTACAACGATCTCTACGTAATCGTTGAACTCACCGGAGAAAAGGGCAATGTCACGATCCCTATCAAGAAAAGCGGCCTGAGTTTTACCGGCGGACAAACCACCGAAATTGTGGTGTCCGACCTCAAGAGCAGCGACAACAGCATCGATTGGTATTGCCCCGTGGAAACCCGTATGCAGTCCGGTCTCGGATATGCTTACGGCGACGCCAACACCTATCTCATCCAGTGCAAGAACGGCAGCACCTGGCATGGGGCGACCTACAAGGCCAACGCAGACATCCCCGATGAGGTTACGATCGATTATCGTGCCCGCGGCAGCTTCTTCGAGGTTGAAGCTCCCGTAGACGTTACCTTCGAATGGTTTGAGAACAATGGCACCGTTTACACTTCCCGTACTGCCCAGTATGAGGAGAGTGAAATTGATCCTACCAAGTTGACTTTTACCCAGAATGCTGCAGAATATAAGGTTACTGTTAAAAATACGGGTGCTTATGCCGGTGCCCCTATCCTTGTGATGAAAAAGGGCGAACGCATCCTCTGGGCCTGGAGTTTCTGGAATATCGCAGCCGACGGCACAACGCTTGGCACCGTGAATGTGGGCGGGAAGAAACTTGCCAACATGGACATCGGTCAGCCTACCACTCAGTATTCGCAATGGATCAAAAACAGTGCATATAATAACTTCGGCAAAGAAGGTCAGTCCAGAGTTGCACCCGACGTTATTTACAGATTCAACTACTACTATCAGTTCGGCCGTCCCGTCCCGGTATTCTGGACCACCTACTGGACCTTTACCTGGGATGCCATATCGCCGAACTATACAGGCACAGGCAACTGCCCGGCCATAGAAGGTCCCATCGACACTCCTACAGCCCTTGCACATCCCGTTGGAATGGTGCTTGCTTACCCGGTAGATACCGCCATGCCTTCTTGGAGTTCTGATGGCAAGCGCGGAGATTTCTGGGGAGGAAATATTCACGCCGATATGGAAGCCGAAGGAGAAAAATCTATCTATGACCCCTGCCCTAAGGGTTGGAGGGTTCCGGATCCTTCCACGATGAATGCCCTGCTCGAGGCTTCCGCCACAGCGACCTATGAGAATACTGCCGGTATTGTGGGTTTCTATCTTGATGGAAGCCTCTTCTACACCAACGGCTATGGAAACGGTAAAGTCGACAAAGGACGCCTGGCTTCGATGGGTATGGGCCAGCAGGGAACAATCGGAGCCGCCAGTCACGGAATGCTTTGGTCCAACCACATCGGTGGTTACAACCTCAATCAGCCGGTTTCTTTCTACTGGCGCAACGAGTCCAATAAGTCTGGTAACCGCGTAGGCAAATACAATTCTTCTGTGGCAGCATCAGTTCGTTGCCAGGTTGACGAAAGCAACAGATAACATATATGGAAAAAAAGTTTATTTATGAATCTCCTCAGGCAGCCCTGGTAGGGTATGCCTCCAGGCAGGTACTCTGCCAGTCCGGAGGGGGAGCCGGTGATTTTGAAGAAGAAACATTTGATTCACTAATCAGCTAGAACGACAGTATCATGAAAAAGTATCTTTCGATCCTTGCTTGTGCAGCCGTTTTGGCAGCCTGCAACAAAGCCGAGCTTCAAGCTCCTGAAGCACTCGTCGAAGAAGGCGGCACAACCGTTTTCTCAGGATCCTTCGCATCTACCAAGATTGCTCTTGGCGACAAAGAAGGAACTACTTATAAAGCCCTTTGGGAAACCGGAGACGAACTCACCGTCATGAGCGGCGGCAGTTCTCTTGGTACAGCCACCCTTACTTCCGGCGCCGGCACCAACATCGGCACCTTCTCATTCCCTGGCACCATCGCCGACGGAACTTCGGTAGAACTTATTTACAATGCCGGCGATATTGCGTCTGAACAAAGCAAGGCGTCTTCCGACAAATCCTTCAAAACCTCTGCAAGCGCCACTGCTGTTGTGAACGGTGGAGCGGCAGACTTTACCCTGATGCATGATGCGGCCATAGTGAAGGTGAGTGTTGCCTCCTCTGCACTGTCAGGAGCAAAAGTCAACGCAGTGATACTCCGGGGTGAGGGAGCCGTGCTCAGTGCCGATGCAAAAGACTACGTGAGAGTCTCCCTTACCGACAAGCCTGAACTTGGCACTACGGCCAAAGAGATTGTATTCTCTGTCAAGGAGGCAGACCTTACGGGAGGAGAGATCGACATTGCATTCGAACTCACGAAGGATAGCGAAGACTACACCCTTCCCGTCGGCTTCACGGGCAAGAAGATTTCTGCAAACAAAGTGAATTCCTTCACTTTCGCCAATCTTTCCGACAGCCAGTGCGTGGCTTGGTATGAACCGCACGACAAGCGTGTCATGAGCGGTTCCGGCTATGCCTACGGCGAAGCGAATACGTTCTTCATCCAATATAAGGATGGCGTATATACCGACGGCACGCTGAGCCCCGTTGCGGCATATCCCGCTTCGGTGCCTATCAGCATCAAAGCCAGGGGAAACTTCCTCAAGGTGCACAATCCAAAAGGAGCGACTTTCGAGTGGGCAAAACTCGGAGCCACTACGGGCGAGCAGTATAATGGTACCGGAACCGTTTATACGACACGTTATGCGGATATGAATATAGGCAAGAACCTGGGAGTCAATCCCACTAAATTCAGTTTCAGCTATGACGATAACCTTACCGTTACCGTAACAAATACCGGAGCATTCGCAGGCACCCCCATCCTTCTTATGGTGAAGGGCGGCAAGATCCTCTGGGCCTGGACATTCTGGAACATAGCAGCAGATGGTACCACAGTCGCTGCAGTCAATGTGGGAGGACATCAGATTGCAAATCTTGCGATTGGAGAGGCAAGCACAAATCATGACGCCTGGGCTGCCAAGAGCGTGGATACTTTCCAGCCCGTCCACTTCTATCAGTGGGGCCGTCCGATGCCGATATTCTGGCATACATACGCAACGGCCCGGTTCCTTGGTTCGGAGAAGAACGGAGCAATGCCCGCAATTAAAGGCCCCGTAACCCTGGATTATGCTACCGAGAATCCTGTCGGCTTGATTATGAGTCCCACAAAGGGCACCGATATCCTTAATTGGAGCAGTGATAAAGACGGAACCTTGTGGGGAGGGTCCATCCGCACCATTACGACGTCCGGTGTAAAAACCAATTACGATCCTTGTCCGAAAGGTTGGAGGGTTGCCGATCCCGATGCATATGTAAACGCCAGCAAGGCTCTGTATAACGGCGAAATAACGGTGACCAACGATGCTACGAAGTTTAAACACGGAGTTTTCATTTCAACGGCTCCCGGAACCCTGTTCCCTGTGTTCGGTTATTTCCAGGGCAAAATAAATACCGATGACCTTCGTCCTGCCACGTATGCTTTCGCTGCCGGTAACGGAGCAAATACAAACGGATTTACATGGAGTAATTTCTGTCCTTCTGATACTTCAAACCAGCCGAGGATGTGGATGTACGCTTCAAGTGCAGCCGCAGTAGGAGCAACTGACGGGTTGAGTGGAACCAACTTCCGCGCTGCAACTACCAACCGGACGGCAGCCCTGCCGGTGCGTTGCGAAGTAGATGCCGATAACCGTTAATCCTTTTATGAGAAGGCAGATGACAGTTTTTGTCGCGGTCCTGCTCTTGCTGGCAGGATGTCATCACGGAACCACCCCTCCGGAACCGGGCCCCGGCCCGGCTCCGGAGACGGAGGTCCGTACAAATCTGGTGCTTCGAAGTGCGTTCGCGCCGTTCGAAAGTGATGTCATTACCGACATTGAAATGACTTCCGACGGCATATTTACCGTCTCCTTTCTTTCTGGAGGAAGCATTGCTTTCGATAATTTCAATCATGGCTATGTCACGGTGGGAGCCGATGACTACCTTTACGTGAACGGACATCGGAGCGACTACAAATACATAGGTATTCCATATTACACGGTAGGAGCCGACGGCTTCTGGTACAAAGACGGCGAAGCGACCCGCGAACGTGCCACTCCGGCCAATTTCGACGCTGCCTCCGGGGACGTTTATCTTGTAAACGCTCTGGACGGACCGAGAAAGGTTCGCTTTCAGTTTTCCGACGGGAGTGTACTCGATATTCCGCGGGAGCGTCGTCCAGACCTGTACGTAAGCAAAAGCGCATCCCGTATGGAAATCTATGTAAGCACGGGTGACGACGGAAACTTTCTCTGCTATCCTTTCTACAAACGCTACAGGACATATTCCGAAGGGGCGTATCCTTCTTTTTACGACAATTGGGGAATGGGTGCCGTGGAACTTCACCGCAGATCCGGGGAAGCATTCAGCAAGACTGCGGCACTCTTTCTTAACGGTGAAGCGGAAATGGCGATAAACGTTCCCCGCGCCGACAACCCTTCAACCTATACCTATGTGGGAGGGACCCTGCATGGCTTCGAGCAGATTGTATCCGACGCCGGCGGACGGGCGCTCTCCATCAGCATAGACGGGCAAAGCGTGGAAGAAGGATCGTCCTTCTCCATGAAAAAAGCGGGAACTGTCGAAATGACCCAGAAGTCTCTGCTCTACCAAAGCTACAGCAACAGTGATCCGTGGGCGGAAGTGTCGAGGCGCTGGAGTTTTGAAGACGGTGACCTGCATATCTCCGTGAGTGTGAAGCTGCTTCGTGATATGTCCATCAAGCAGGCACAGTTCGGAATGCTATGCGTGCTGCGCCGCTGGCTGGGCAGTGCTTCCAACAATTATCTCACCCGTTATGCCATCAAGGACAACCTGCCCTTCAACGTCTTTGACGTTTCGGACGGTTGGCAGACCGGCTCACCCCTCGCAAGAGTGGATGCCGCCACGAGCCGTATCACGGAATATGGGGAACGCGGACTCAGTTTTGCCCTTGTCATAGACAACGGCACCCGGAAAGAGAAGGGAGGCATGTTCTGTGGTACCAACGGCAATGCCTACAATAAGATTTACTGCGACCTCACGGGTGCATACGAAGCGAAGGCAGGGGAAATCCTGTCTGCCTCCGTACATTGGGAAATAGATACGATAAGATGAAAAAGATGCTCCTATGCATAATCGCCCTAAACTTGCTGGGCGCCTGCAATAATTCAGGGAAAGGCCCGGAGAAGCCGGTTGGCCCTGAACCCGAACATGTATATGCCAACACTTTTGCCGCCCTTGGAGAGATTGCCGCTCCCGGTATCTGGGAAAAGGGGGAGACGCTTCTTCTGCTTGAGCCATCCAGCCACAATGTGGTAGGAAAGGCTCAACTCATGGATGGGGAAGGGACCACTTCAGGCACCTTTACCGTTTCTACGGATTTGGAAGCGGGCAGTCGTGTGTGTTTCCAGCGGGCTGGGGTGGACCTTCCAGTCTCACAGGAGCAGGCCGGCGCAGAAGCGCAGGAGTTTGCCCTTTATGCATATGGAATCAGCGACGAAGTGGAACTGAGCCGCAGTTTTCCTCCGCAGTTCAACCTCAGCCAGGAGTTTGTTCCGCTCGGAATCAGCATCAGTGCAAAAGGCAGCGCCCATATAGGGAAGCAGGTTTCTGATATCAGTTTTACGGGTGACCGCAACTATACTCTCAGCCTCGCTACTCCAATAACCCTGTCGGAAGACTGGCAGACAGTATGGCTGGTGGTTAAGCCGGCAGATCTGAGGGAGAAGATTTGCACTGTGGGTGTAGGTAATCTTGCAACCGTTTCTTTCGAAGGGGACAACATTCCGGCCGAAGCATCAAAAAAACTAAAGATGATACTCCCGGATGCTGTTATGACCCCCGGGTCTCCCGGAGCGGCCGATGTCAAGACAACGGTTGAATACAAAAAAACAGCTGAAACGGCCTCTTATAGCAAGGCCAGTGCCATCCTCGTGGACGGACTTCTTCGCATGCCCCGTTACAATGCTGATCCTTTGGATCGTTGGGGAGGATATGCGGGAGTGAAACCGGATGCGTATGTGAGCACAAACACTGATGGATTTTGGAGGACAGGAAAATACAATGGCCGGTGGGTATGTGTCAATCCTGACGGCAACGTAACCATTCTGCATGGAATGAACGGTGCGGCTCCCAATTATATGAAGGAGGCTTCATCTGCGCTTGCACAGGCTGAGTATGAGAAGAAATTCGCCACTCAGTCAGAATGGGCCGAATGGACAAACAAAGCTCTTGTCGACTGTGCGTTCAACTTCTATTCTACCAATCCAAAGCGCATCCGGATCTATCGCGAAAATTATTCAGAAGATGTGCAGGCCCGTATGCGCAACGCTACTCCTGGACGTCAGCTCTCTCAAGTGGAAATACTATACCTGCTTCGCACCTTCTCATGGGACTATAACAGCATCACCGGGAAGAGTTTCAGTGCTGCCGACGGCAGTGTCTTCGCCCTGATGTTCGATCCTGACTATCTTGATTATATAGACAAGCTTGCTGCCGATGGCACTGCTCTCTTCAAAGATGACAGAGCCTTCCTGGGTTACTATCTCGACAACGAACTCCAGTTCCGCTTTGCAAATGCATCTACACCGGCCATTTACCTTAAGCACTGGCTCGCTCTCGATACTTCGGCATCTAAGCCGAGAGCTTTTGCCTATGCCAAAGCGTATGCCGAGAATTTCATGCGTGAAAAATACGGGGTAGAGCCTGTTGCTGCCAACGTAACAAATGCAATGGACGATGCTTTCCTTTCCGATATCAGCGACTACTATTACCGTACCGCCACCGAAGCTGTCCGCAGGCACGATCCAAATCATCTTATTCTCGGTTCACGCCTGCACGGCAAACCCAAAACACTGAAACAGGTTCATGAAGCATGCGCGAAATATTGCGACATCGTGTCTGTGAACGTTTATGGGGTATGGGAGCCTAACGATGATTATTTCATCTCGCAGTTCAAAACATGGGTTCCGGACAAGCCCTGCTTCGTGACGGAATTCTACACCCGCGACGCAACAGCCACCTTCGGAGGTGCTACGTATGGCAACACCGGTGAGGGAGGAGGATGGATAGTGAAAGGGCAGACTTCCAGGGGGCAGCATTATCAGAACTTCACCCGCAAACTCATCTCATACGACCACTGCATAGGATGGCAATGGTTCCAGATGACCGACGATTATTCTGAAACCTATGGGTGGAACAACAAGGGCATCATTTCCCCCTCCTATGAACTCTACACCGAGTGCACAGACCTGATGCGGCGACTGCATTGGAATATCTATCAGATAATGGATCTGTACCATGCTCCGGGCGGAGCATCGGCCATCCCTGCGGAATCTGTGCGCAGCGTGCTTTGGGAGTAATTATTCCTCCGGAATCTCCACGGTGTAGTAGCTGGCGCCGTAGCCTATCCAGCAGCCGTATCCTCCTTCGATGTTCCCTTTGACCATAGAGGTTACGGGAACAAGGGGGTTGCGCGAGAAGAGGGTGAGTTCTTCGTACTGATGCCAGAATTCGAAGCCCTCCTTATCGACCGTACAGAACCTGACATAGACCGTATCTGCGGGATCGAAGCCCATTTTGTAACGCTCCTGGGCCATCAGGTCATATCCTCGGTTGACTTTCATGTGCGTTTCTCCGGGATCGGTGTCTCCGTTTGCCATTGCAAGATAAGAGGTGACAAACATCCTGTCTTTGTTCTTCCGTTTACTGAAGAATTTATAGCGGCTGCCTGGCTTGGCGTCGAAGGTGCAGTTGATGACATATCCGTCCCCGCCTTCTTCGATGCTGATGTCTTTTAGTTCCTGCTTTGCGGGCACCGTGGTCACAGCGCTTACTTCGGTCTTGCCATATTTTACGTTCAGTTTGTATGTCTTCCCGGCTTCTCCCTTGATTTTGGAGGTTGTGTAAACGTAGGGAGGAAAGAGGTCCTCGCGCGGTGTTCCGGTGAGGAATACGGTCTTTTCTCCATCGTCGATGCTTACTGTTGCCCAATTGAGGATATGGTCCGACAGGTCATCCCAGTTCCATGTATGAGGCTCGGCAACCAGCGAAGAGGTCACGAACACCATTGGTGCCCCGCCGTCTTCTATCCATCCTTCCACAACGAGATGTTCGTCCACCACTGTGACTGTGGTGCACGAGGCGGTCAGCAGGGCGGCTGCCAGGACAATTTTAGAAAGTGATTTCATAACTGACGGAGGGAAGGATCGTTAGGCCGAGATATAGGGGACCGTATGAAAATGTATTGTTATCGCGGTCGGAATGAACCGTGCGAAAAATCTCCTGCTTGTGCAGAGTAGCATTGTAAACGGAGAAGTTGAGGGCTTGATGGGCGCGTCCCCAGTCTTTGAGGTGAAGTTTTGCATTCAGGTCGAGGCGGATATATGGCTGAAGCCTGGAGTTGTTGTGCTCGGCATATACTGCAACCATCTGGCCGTTCAGAAGATAATATTCCAGCGGTTCGGTGAAAGGAGTGCCTCCGGCAGCGAGGAAAGTGCCCCCGAAGTCCCATTTGCGGATACTGTAGCTTGCTACGGCATTGAACTCCACCAATCTTTCGTGGTTGGATGGCCAGGTTTTGCCATTGAAGGTACGCAGGCTTCTGCCAGCCGATAATCCGACCCATCCTGTAAGGCGGCCGGTGAGTTTCTGAAGCATCAGGTTTACGCCGTAACTGCGACCTTTTCCCGTTTCAATCGAGCGGGCCAGGGAATAAGTTCCGTCCAGAAACTCAAGTACACCTCCGGTGTATTCCATCTGGTTCCCCAGATCTCTCCAGTAGAGTTCCGCGCTAAGGCGGGCGTCTCCCCTGGAAATTTCGAGATTATAGGCAAGAGAAGAATACAGCGACCATTGAGGATCTCCGTATTTTCCTGCGGGAAGCCAGAATTCCATAGGCATTCCCAGATTGGAGAGTCCGGTCTGATAGAGGTTCTGCCTGCGGGTGCCTGCGCGAAGTTTCAGGTTCCCTGCCCGGAACATGTCGTACCCGATTTCCACTTCGGGAGACAGGCTCAGAAAACTCCTTTTTTCGGGAGAAAGATACCATCCTCCGGTAAGTCCGGCGCCATAGCTGAACGCATAGCCTATGGTTCCGTTCCAGTATGCAGACAGCGAGGCTTCGCCGGCGTGCATGGTTTCCTCTCCATCATAAAGATAGTCGTCTTCTTTTACCTGGGGATCCTGCGGCAGCACTTCATGCGCTGCGAAATCAGCACCGATGCGCAGCCCTCCCGATTTCCACGATGCCTTGTATCCCGTAGTGTGTATGTGCGAAGGGAGCCATGCTTCCTGGTTTTGGGTGCCAATAAAGGCGTCGAGTTTGTAAGAGGTGTAATATGCCGTCTGGCTGAAGTTCCCGTGTTCCCAGTCAAGTGATGTCATCAGGTTTCCCCAATAGAGGTCAACCCCGATGTCGGCTCTGCTGGAGCCTCCGAGAGCGGAGTCGTTTCCGTAATAAAAGTTGAGGGCTATCCTGTCTTTTTCGGATGGTTTCCAAAGAGCCGTGGCATTATAGTCCCCAAATCCGTAACGGAGAGGGGTTTTGTCGAGTTTGAGAAAGCCCCCGTATAAAAGATTGATGAAAGACCGCCGGCCGGACAGAACCAGAGCGGCCCTGTTGCCAAGCGGAGCCTTGTATGTTCCCTGCGCGGAAAGCAGCCCGACGGAAGCGTTGAGGGAAGGATTCTTCGGGAGGTCCTTCTGCACATGCATATCCAGCACTCCGCCGAGCCTTCCGGCGTTCGGTGCAATGGTGCCGTAGGTCATCGAATCGAAATGGGTGGCGTTGAACACCGAAAAAATCCCCATCAGGTGTGAAGCGCCATACACAGGCACTCCGTCCAGGGCGATGAGGTTGTGTTGATGGTCGCAGCCCTGGATATGAACGCCCGCATCGAGTTCAGATGAGCTCTGCATGCTGGGCAGCAGCTGGGCAAAATGAAGCGGATCGGAGTTCCCGAGGATGGAAGGCAAGACGTTTATCCTGGCAAGCTCTATTCTGGTCTGTGTGCCGGCCCCGGCTGCAATGATCGCGGTACGCCTTCGGGCAGATACCACGGTGCTGTCGAGTTGTAAAGAATCAGTCTGCGCTGAAGCTTCTGCATGACACAGGAGCGCAAGCGCAGACTGTAAAATAAGAAAGACTCTAAGTCTCATTCAGAAAACTATTCGCCGCCTCCGGTAATAGTGTCGATGTAGGTCTCTATTTCGGAGAGAATGCTTTCGAGCTGCGACATAATAGGTGCAATGATGCCCTGTCCGTATTCTTCAGGGAACTGATATTCGCTGCCGTCATCGAACTTGATAATGGGAACGGGAGTGCCTTTTTCAGTATCCGGAATAAGAGCAAGATAGCCCTGGCGTGTACCATCGATGTAAAGTCCGAGGTCTACCCACTTCATCAATTCGTCATATGCTACCTGTGCCTGCTCCTCAGTCTTAGGGGGATTTTCGTTATAGTAGATGTACGTTTCTACAACTTGGGTCCAGTTAAGGAAGCCTTTCAGGCTGACCTTGCCGAGGAGGCTGATTTCTGCCTTGACCTTCCCTTTGGTCCCGATCGCATCGAATCCTTCAACGTATTCCTCTCCGGTTTCTTCATCTTTTGCAGTCCCGAATGAGAGTTTGCCGGTACCGCTGAGATTGGCTTTGATTATGGATGTTGAACCCTTCTTGAAGTTGAGGGCGAGACCGACCTCGGTGGGGCTGTATTT
>CACXHM010000101.1 GCA_902767465.1 uncultured Bacteroidia bacterium | reverse complement strand
GCCAAATGGTGCAAGCGCAACGCAATGATCCTGGTTGACACAGATGCCTTCGATGAGGCAGGGATGCGGAAAGCCGGATTCAAGACAGACGATCCATTTACTGAACTCGGGCTTCAGGACAGGGTCCTCATTGCCGTTCCCATCACCGGGCTTACAGAACTGAGCCTCAAGGAAAGCGGCATGGACATCAAGGCCATCCGCAAATGCAAGAACATGTTCACCCTCGGCATGGCCTGTTTTATCTATGACCGGCCTCTCGACTATATCTTCGATTATCTGGAACGTAAGTTTTCTAAGAAACATCCCGAGGTCATAGAGCCCAACAAGAAGGTGCTTAAGGACGGCTTCAATTATGCATCAAACATGCAGATGATAGCCGATACCTATCATGTGAGCAAACCTGCGGCTCCCAAGAAGGGAACCTACCGTAACATCAACGGTAACCAGGCCGTCGCATGGGGGCTTCTTGCAGCATCTGAAAAGAGCGGACTGCCGCTGTTCTGCGGATCATATCCCATTACGCCCGCAACCGGTATCCTGGAAGAACTTGCCATTCACAAAAGCCTGGGAGCCAAGACTTTGCAGGCCGAAGATGAAATTGCCGGCATATGTACCGCCATAGGAGCATCCTATGCAGGAGATCTGGCGGTCACTACCACTTCCGGTCCCGGTCTTTCCCTGAAAAGCGAAGCGATGGGTCTTGCGGTGATGGCGGAACTGCCGCTTGTGGTTGTGGATGTACAGCGTGCAGGTCCTTCTACCGGCATTCCAACCAAAACGGAACAGACCGACCTTAACCAGGCCCTGTATGGACGTAACGGAGAATGTCCCATTCCGGTGATTGCCGCGCATTCTCCTGCACATTGCTTCGATGCTGCGTTCCAGGCTGCAAAAATTGCATTGGAACATATGACTCCCGTGTTGCTTTTGTCAGAAGGGTTCATCGGCAACGGAAGCGAGCCCTGGCTGATTCCTTCCATGAAAGACTATCCGGAAATCAAACCTCCGTTTGCAGTCAGCCTGCCGGAAGACGGCAAGTTCCATCCTTTCGACCGTGATCCCGAAACATTCGTCCGCAAATGGGCTATTCCGGGACAGAAGGGCTTCGAACATCGTGTGGGCGGACTTGAAAAGAACCATCGCGGAGTACTTTCATCCGATCCGGCCAACCATGCAATGATGGTCGCGGAGCGGGAGGCCAAGGTTGAGAAGATAGCGGATTTCTTGCCCGAACTGGAGGTTGAAGGACCTTCATCCGGAAAACTTCTCGTGGTAGGTTGGGGCGGTACGTTCGGCCACATCCTTTCTGCCGTTCACGAACTGCAGGAAGAGGGAGTGGATGTGTCCAGGGCCCATTTTGATTATATTTACCCGGTGCCTGCAAACACCGGCAAGGTGCTCGCAGGATTCGAGAAGGTGCTAGTGTGCGAGCTTAACAGCGGACATTTTGCCGCTTATCTGCGCGGGCTCTTCCCGGAGTGCAATATTCTCAAGTTCAACAAAGTCCAGGGGCAACCGTTCCTCGTGAACGAACTCAAGGACGCAATAAAGGAGGTTATATAGTATGGCGACACTGTCTTTCAAGGATTTCAAATCGGACCAGGAGGTCCGCTGGTGCCCTGGCTGCGGCGACCATGCCGTACTCGCCGCCCTGCAGAGAGCCCTTCCAAAAGTGAGCGAGTCCCTCGACTATGCCAAGGAGCGTTACGTGGTAGTGTCCGGTATCGGATGTTCGTCGCGTCTTCCATATTATATGGATACTTATGGATTCCATGGCATCCACGGCCGTGCTACGGCAATATCTACCGGCATCAAGGTTGCCAACCCCTGGCTTACGGTATGGCAGGCCTGTGGTGATGGTGACGCCCTTGCAATCGGTGGCAATCATTTCATACATGCCATACGGCGCAACATCGATATCAATATCATCCTGTTCAACAACCGAATCTACGGACTCACCAAAGGTCAGTATTCTCCGACTTCCAAGTTCGGCGCCATTACGAAGACTTCACCTTATGGAACGGTGGAGCATCCTTTCAATCCGGGAAGCCTTGTGCTTGGTGCCAAGGGAACCTTCTTTGCAAGGAGTCTCGATGTGGAGCTCAAACTCAACGAAGAGATCATGACCGCAGCGGCTCTGCACGACGGAACATCCGTAATGGAAATGCTGACCAACTGCGTGATATTCAACGATGGAGCCCATCGTGATATTTCCGATCCCGAAGTGCGTGCAGACAGGACCATCGTCCTGCGTCATGGCGAAAAGATGATCTTTGGAAAGAACCGTGACAGAGGTCTTGTATATGACGGACGGAAGATACGTGCCGTGCGTATAGGGGAGGGCGGCTACAACGAGGAGGATATTCTCGTTCACGACGCACATACCGACAATATCGGCCTTCACATGGCTCTCGTGGACATGAAGGGTCCGGACTATCCTGTAGCATTGGGTGTCATCCGCGATGTCAAGGATATTACCTACGACGACGGAGTCCGCGATCAGGTCAAGGAAGTCATGCAGAAATCGAAAATCCATTCCGTGGACGACCTGCTCCACAGCGGCGCCACATGGGAGGTAAAATAACCAACCGCAATAATAACACTAACAATGAAAACGTCAGAAATAATGGCGATGCTCCAGGCCAAACATCCTGGGGAAAGCGAGTATCTTCAGGCTGTGCAGGAAGTGCTCGAAAGCATTGAAGAAGTTTACAATCAGCATCCTGAATTCGAGGAAGCCAAGATTGTAGAAAGAATGGTCGAGCCCGACCGCATTTTCACATTCCGCGTTACCTGGGTTGACGACAGGGGAGAGGTACAGACCAATCTTGGCTACCGTGTGCAGTTCAACAGCGCCATCGGTCCCTACAAGGGCGGTCTCCGCTTCCACCGGGCCGTTACGCCATCCATGCTCAAATTCCTGGGCTTCGAACAGACATTCAAGAATGCCCTTACCACCCTTCCGATGGGAGGTGCAAAGGGAGGCTCCGACTTTGATCCAGTGGGTAAAAGCGATGCGGAAATCATGCGTTTCTGCCAGGCTTTTATGCTTGAACTCTGGCGCTGCATCGGTCCTGACCAGGATATCCCTGCCGGTGATGTCGGTGTCGGTGGCCGTGAAATCGGATTCTTGAATGGAATGTACCAGAAACTCTCCCGTGAGTATCATACCGGAGTCCTTACCGGCAAAGGCATGACATGGGGCGGATCCATCCTGCGTCCCGAGGCTACCGGCTTCGGTGCTCTTTATTTTACCCAGCATGTCCTGCACAAGGCGGGTAAGGATATCAAGGGCTGTAAGGTTGCCATTTCCGGATTCGGGAACGTGGCCTGGGGGGCAGTAAAGAAAGCAATGCAGCTGGGTGCCAAGGTGGTGGCCATCTCCGGCCCCGACGGTGTCTGTGAGGTTCCTGAGGGAATGACTGCGGAAATGAACGACTACATGCTTGAGATGCGTTCTTCCAACCGCAACAGGGTTCAGGATATGGCAGACCGTTTCCCGGATAAGGCTAAGTTCACCGCCGGCAAGAAAGCCTGGTGCGTTCCTTGCGACATTGCCCTGCCCTGCGCTTTCCAGAATGAGCTTTCTGAAGAGGATGCCCGTGAACTGAAAGCAAACGGGTGCTGGTGCTGCTGTGAGGTGTCCAATATGGGATGCCAGCCTGAGGCTATCCACTTCTTCCAGAACAATGGCATGCTCTTCGCTCCGGGAAAGGCTGTGAATGCAGGTGGCGTGGCCACTTCGGGTCTTGAGATGACCCAGAACGCACAGCATCTCAGCTGGACTGCCCAGGAGGTGGACGACAGGCTGCATCACATCATGCAGAGCATCCACGAGCAGTGTGTCCGCTTCGGTGAACGCGCTGACGGCAGCATCGATTATGTGAAGGGTGCAAACATCGCTGGTTTCATGAAAGTTGCAACTGCAATGTTGGAACAGGGAACAATTTAATTATTTATAAATAATTAGTATCTTTGTGCCGCTTTATCCGTAAAGCGGCATTTTTCGCAAATAACGAACCTGACCATGTCTGACAAGAAATTCAATGTCAAGTATTGTGTGCTATTGCCTATAGTGCTCATAGCAACGATTTTCCTCTGGGCAGTTCCCACTTCTTTCTTCGGGATCGACGCCCTTACGGCAACCCAGCAGCGAGTTATCGCTCTCTTTGTGTTTGCAGCTTTGATGTGGATTTTTGAGATTATTCCAAACTGGACCACATCTCTGCTGGTTATTGTGCTTTCGCTTCTTACGGTTTCCAACAAGGGACTTGGTTTTCTTTGCAATCCGGAAGCCGGCAAGCTTGTGAACTACAAAGACCTTATGGCATCTTTCGCCGATCCGGTGGTGATGCTGTTCCTGGGTGGTTTCGTCCTTGCCATTATGGCCGAAAAATATGGCCTGGACGTAACCATGGCGCGTTTCCTTCTGAAGCCTTTCGGAAAGAAACCAAAAATGGTTCTTCTTGGTTTCCTGCTGGTAATCAGCATCTTCTCCATGTTTATGAGCAATACCGCCACTGCGGCTATGATGCTTGCTTTCCTGGCACCGGTTCTTGCAGCCCTTCCTTCCGATGACAAGGGTCGTATCGGTCTGTCGCTTGCTATTCCCGTGGCTGCCAACCTTGGTGGCATAGGCACCCCTATCGGCACTCCTCCTAACGCCACTGCCGTGCGTTTTCTGGAAGATGCCGGAAAGGCCGTGGGATTTGCCGACTGGACTTTCAGGATGGTGCCCTACGTGCTTATCATGATCATTTTCGCATGGGTGCTGCTGCAGGTTTTCTTCCCCTTCAAGAGCAAGGAGGTTGTGCTCAACATACCCGAAAACAAGCATAAGAAAGACTGGAAAACCACGGTGGTCTGGGTTACTTTCATCGGCACGATCCTGCTGTGGATGACTGAGCAGATCCACCATATCAATTCCAATGTAGTTGCGCTCATCCCTCTCGGGGTGCTTACAGCTACTGGAATCTTTACTAAAGAAGACATCAAGGAAATCAATTGGAGCGTGCTCTGGTTGGTGGCGGGAGGTTTCGCCCTTGGTACCGCCCTGCAGGGTACAGGTCTTGCCAAGGTTCTTATCGAGGCAATCCCGTTCGGAAGTATGTCGGTTGTCGTCGTGCTGATTGTTGCAGGTCTGGTCTGCTATTTCCTTTCCAACTTCATCAGCAACTCCGCTACCGCCGCCTTGCTGATCCCTATCCTGATTGTGGTTGCAGAGGGTATGGCGGATCCCGGTGCTGCTAACAATGCAAGTTTCCTTGCACTGGGAGGCACCCAGGCCATGATCTCTTTCATCGCCGTATGCGCTTCCATAGCAATGCTCTTCCCTATATCTACGCCTCCGAATGCCATCGCTGCTTCTACCGGATTGGTTGAAACCAAAGATATGGCAAAGGTCGGTATCATAATCGGTGTAGTCGGATTCGTTCTTGGATTCTTCTGGCTCACCAAACTTTTCCCGTTTGCTTAACAGTTGATTTATGAAAAAGATACTTAGTTTTTTCGCCCTTTCGCTTGTTTTCCTCCCCGGCGTTGCCCAGGAGAGCAAGCCCAGCATCGAGGTCCATGGTTTTATCCGTAATTTCTATGCCGTGGATACCCGCAAAATGATAGGCCTTACCGAAGATTTCTTCACCTATGTCCCCTACGATGAGAATATTGTGAACGGAGATGACGTGAACGGATATGTCAATTCCCGTTTCGCCGCCCTTACTTCCCGTATCTGGGTAGAGGCAAAGGGCTATGAGGTTGAAGGATGGAAGGTGGGTGCTCGCGTGGAAGGCGACTTCTACAACGGACTCGGCAACGATAAAGTTACCGGCACAGCAAACTTACGTCTGCGCCAGGCATTCGTTACCCTCGCCAAGAACGACTGGACCTTCAAGGCCGGACAGAGCTGGCACCCCATGGCTGCCGACATGCCCGATGTCTTTTCCCTTAATACCGGTGCTCCTTTCGGCCCTTTCAGCCGCACCCCTCTTTTCCAGGCTGATTACAAGCTTTCCGATGCATTGAGCCTTACCGCTGCGGCCATCTGGCAGATGCAGTATGCCTCCAATGGCCCCGAAGGAAAAAGTGCAAGCTACATTAAGTATGGCAATACTCCCGAACTCTATGTCGGGCTGAATTATAAGGCGGACGGATTGCTGCTCCGCGCAGGTGTCGACGTGCTCAGCATCAAGCCGAGGTGCTACGACGCTGCCACCGGTTTCGTGAAAGACCGCATCACCACCGTTACTCCTTTCCTCTATGCTCAGTACGCGAAAGACCTTTTCAGCGTCAAGTTCAAGAGCGTTTTTGCCGAAGCCGGAGACCATGTGAACCTGAATGGCGGCTATGGCGTTTCGGATACGCCGGGTGATGACTGGGAGTATACTCCTACCCGCAACTCTTCGAGTTGGCTGAGTCTCTGCTACGGAAAGAAGTTGCAGGGCATCCTGTTCGCAGGCTACGTAAAGAATTTCGGTACCAGGGAAGCCCTTGCCGACGACGGTACCGGGAAGCCGGTCGGTTTCTGGTTCAGCGGCAACAGTCTCCAGAATTTCAATCAGATGTATCGTCTGACCCCCACCGTGATCTACAACCTTGGCAAGGTGGCGTTCGGCCTGGAGTACGAACTTACCAGCGTTCAGTACGGAGACAAGTCTCTGGGAATCAATCTGAACACCGGTTTGTATGAAGACGGGCTGCACTGGATTACCAATCACCGCGTGCAGGGCTTGCTGAAATATACGTTCTGATCTTGATTCAGATCAGTTCTGAGAGGCCTTCGGCAATGCGCCGGAGGCCTTCTTTCATTGTGGCTTCGGGACATGCGAGGTTGATACGGACTCCGGACGGATCGCCGTATATGGCACCGTCGTTGATGCGTACGCCATGTTTTAGGATGTGCTCGGCGACGATTTTGCCTGCAGGAGCAAACTCTGGCCATT
>CACXHM010000100.1 GCA_902767465.1 uncultured Bacteroidia bacterium | reverse complement strand
GCCGGTACCGCTGAGATTGGCTTTGATTATGGATGTTGAACCCTTCTTGAAGTTGAGGGCGAGACCGACCTCGGTGGGGCTGTATTTTGCCTTGGTGAGTGCAAGCTCATAGTCGGCTGCATTAACAGCTGCGGTAAGGGAATATGTTCCGTCGGGAGTAGGCTCTTCGCCCTTGAAATTGAGGACAACGTCCTTCACAGCAATTCCGAAGGCTTCTTTGCCGTTGGCGGTAACGTTGGCAACGATGGAAGAAGGAACAACCAGGCTGGTGGTGGCAGGAGCTGCTACTGCCTTGAGAGCATCAGGCTCTACACTTCCTTTAAAGGGATTGGGGATGGCAAGGACGGTCTTGGAGTTCTTGACTGTAACCTTTGCGGCCATCTTGGTGCCGTCTTCAAGCACACATTCAGCATTCAGGCCGGATGCGTCTTCGCGTGCGATAACTTCATCGCTGATGGTGAACTTTCCGGAAAGTGCGGTGAGGTCGATCTTGTTATCTTCGGCCCACTTGGAGGAGACACCTTCAAGATAACCTAACACACTCTCGTTGTCGGGGTCAGAGCTGGCGACGGTCATGGCGGTCATGGCAAGTTTGTCTGCGGTATCCTGCCAGTTGGCCAATTTAATCATTCTGGCGGCTTCAACGATGACATCGCCGACTTCCTCTTTCTGTTCGTCCGGGGAAAGGACTTCACCCTTCTCGTTCTTGTTGCAGGAAACTGCAAAGCAGAGAGCTGCAACTCCGAAAATAATAGCTAGTTTTTTCATTTTTATAAAAATTGATTGATAAATAGTTCCCGTCTGTAAGTCGCAAATATCGTAAAAATATTTTCTTTTTTGCTAAAAATCATTTCAAAGATGCCTAAAAGTAATCGTACGTTGCAAAAATGATAGTATTTTGCTCCATCCTCTACGCGCTTACTTCCGCAGTGCTTTCTTTATGACAGGAAGCAGTTCTTCGGCAAATCGCATGGCGCCAAGGTCGGTGAGATGGCATCCGTCCACCGAACCTTCGGCATCGGCAAATGTCCCGGTCCCGGCCGGGTCTGCGAAATAGACGTGCTTTTCGCCGCTTTTGCGCAGTTTCTCATACAGTTCGCGGCAGTCCTTCATCCTGCCTTGTACGGAGGCTTTCCGCGTCTTGTTGTAAAGCATGTCGGCATAGCGCACCGACTGCACAAACAGAACCGGCACCTCTAGATGCGCATTGCGTAGAATGCGGAAAAACTCTTCTCCGCGCTCCTTGAACTCTTCCTCGCTGGCATTCTCCGTGCAGGCGATGATATATAACGCCGGATCCGGCACCGACGCCATCAGGCGTGCGATATCCAGGTCTAGCTTTGCATTGCCGCTGAATCCCAGGTTGATGAACTCCCTGTCGAGGGCCCGGCTCATAATGCTCGTGTAGAGCATCCCCGGACGGGAGACGCAACCACCTTGTGTGATGCTGGTTCCGTACATTACTATCGGCCGCCCTGTTTTCGGAGAGGCTGTTTCGCCCGGCATGACCGGATGGCCTTCTTCCGTTCCGATTTCGAGTTTGTCGATACCGTTATACAATGAAAGATAGAGCATGTATTCGCGCATCTGCGGCTCCATGTCCGAAAGAATCTTCTGCTCCGTCAAGGTATTTTTCAAGTCCGGTCTGCCTGCAGCGATAAATCGCCATTTCCCGTCAACCATCGTATAAAGGTCGAGACCTCGCGAACCGGTCGGGCTCATGTGATTCATGGTGTATTTGGATGATGACACCCAGCGTGCCCAAATGTTTGGGGACGATGTGCGGAACCTGATGTAGAGTCCGGCAGAGTTCTGGCCCAGATGCCATACTGCAGGCCGGCTTTCTTGCTGGAGTTCTGCCGGCATGCGGGAGTAACGGGTGACAGTTTCTTCACTTGCCTTGCCATAAAGTGGGAGGTCTCCGGCATCTGTCCATACCTGGGCATTCAGCGAAAGTGCGGTGTATAATGCCGCGATCAAAAGTGTTGTCTTTTTCATCTTGTCAATTCTTTTTTCCAGTCATAACCATTGCCTTCAAGTGATACGAAATTGTCTATGAGCCACCGGCGCCCTTCGTACACGAGAAATAGCCTGAGCGGGGTCTCCTTGCCGAGATTGTGGAGAACCAGACGCACCGATGCGGTGTTTTTGTCGCAGCTTTCCAGTTCGATGTCGCTTACCTTCAGATCTCCGCAGTCCTGTCCTTGCACCCAGTAGCTGGCATCGGGGTTCTTTTTATTATGCTCCAACATGCGGTTCCATTCGGCCGAACAGTACTTTATGGCCAGGGCGTCACTGTCGAACGGGTTCTCTGCGACATCTTCATATATGGCCTTTACCGTTTTGAGGATAAGATCCCCTTCTTCTGCCCGGGTGTATTGGAAATTGGAACCGTTTTCCAGCAGCGGCCATGTCGAGTCGGTAAATGTAACCGTAGCTACATTTCCGTCAAGGGTGATGATGCCTCCTATGGGCTCGCCTGCAGCATCGGTTGCCGTGAAGTGAAGCCCCTTGGCGCCGGCTCTGCCTGTCCCGTCATCAAGCCATGTCAGGCGGAAAATGCCTATGGCAACATCGTATGAGCCATCTTCCCTTTCTGTAATAAACAGGTTTGGCTCATTGTTGTCCTGGTCGAGATACGTGCCCTCGTAGTTTATTCTTTCTGGGCCCGTGCACGAGAAGGCCGCAATGAACAAGAATGCAGTGTATAGTATGAGCGATTTTCTCATTGCCTGTGGTCTTTTCGCAAAGTTACGTTTTTTTGTGGAACAACCCATCCGGAGACAGGGATTCTGTAAAAGAAGGGGGGACAGTGGTTTTCGGATAGGCCGTGCTCAAAACGACGGTACGTGTACGGGCATGGATTATTTGTAGCGGCCGGGCATGAAAAATGGGGATTATCTGTCTGGACGGGACTTTTCCGCTGGTGCGGGCAGGATTTGCGCCTCTTTTCTGCCCGGGAGGAGGAAATAATCGCAACACTCTTCCAATACACAGGTTGATTGTTGACATCTTGCCATGAAGGATCTGACACCAAAGAGTTCGCTTTACTCTCCCTTATGTGAGCAGGCTCCCGACGGGGTAGAAAACAAAAACAGCCCGGCG
>CACXHM010000099.1 GCA_902767465.1 uncultured Bacteroidia bacterium | reverse complement strand
TCGAGCCCTTCGAGTTCGCCGGGGAGATGACGCGTCACGCGCACGCTCGTCCAGCTGGGGCTGCCGATCTCAATTCTTTGTTGCATATTCGTCGTTTACTCTGATAATAAAGTCACTCAATACGTTCATGTAGTTGATGAATGCTTCGTACGGAGTGTCGTAAGGGTTAAAATACTTGTGCACGTCGCCGTCCGAGAAGAACTTGGTGCACATATAATAAAAATGATCGCTTTCCTGCAGGCGACCGAAATCCGCCCACAGGTCGGCATTGTCAATAATCGAAAGTTTCTCTACCAGGCCGTAGAGTTTGTTGAATGCATCCTGCTGAAGTTCATTGCCGAGCCATGCGGTCACGTCCCTCTCTTCATCTGCCCATGAAATGGGTTGGGGAACGCTGAGCGGCCCCGCTGCCTTTAGCCGGGATGCCGCTTCCGCAGGGGTAACGAACTTGATTCCCGCTGCGATGGCTGCGGAAGGAAGAGCCTTCATGAATTCAAAGATTCCGGTTTCGGCGCTTTGATGCTCACCGAAAGTCTCATAATCCATGAAAATGTTTACGATCTCTCCGGGTTCATCCAGCACACGCTGCACAAACTGCTCGGAGGTGAGTCCGGATCCGGCGAAACGGAAAGCGATGTCGTCGCTGAGGTGATAATTGCGAAGCAGGAGCTTCTGCGAAGGCTTGATATTATTTGAATACAGATAGTTAGGACTCTTCCACCCAAGAATGTGACGGGCTCCTTCCGTGAGTATGGTCTTGAATCCCATCTCATAGACGGTCTTGCCTATGGAATCGGAATAAATCAGTTCGGTATTGCGGAAGGTGACCGGAGTCTGGCCGAAATACCTCTCAACCGTAGCCTTGTGGCGTTGTACCTGATGACGGAATTCGTTTTCGCTCTTGAGCGACGACAGCGAATGGTTGCAGGTCTCGCAGAGGAATTCAACGCAGCCTGTGGACGCGAGACGGCGGAAACTGTCTATCACCTCCGGAGCATACCTCTCGAACTGCTCAAGAGCACTTCCGGTAATGGAAAAAGCCACTTTGAACTTGCCGCCGCACGATTTGATTGCATCGTACAGAACATCATTCATAGGCAGGTAGCATTTCTGTGCCACGCGTCTCAGTATGGTACGGTTCACGAAATCATCGTAGTAATGTGAATCCTTTCCGATATCGAAAAAGCGGAACTCCCTCAACCTGTCAGGCTGGTGTATCTGGAAATAAAAACAGAGCTTTTTCATTGGCTTATCCATTTAAAACTGATTCATAAACTTTCTTGAGCTTTGCCGTGGCATTGTTCCACTTGAGCTCATTAACCTCATCGTATCCATGAACTGCGGCAAAATGGGACAGGGCCGGGTAAGTCAGCAGGGCATAAATGTCATCGGCCATTGCGTCCACATCCCAGAAATCCACCTTGAGGGCATATTTAAGCACCTCCGCGGCACCGCTCTGGTGGGAGATGATCGAAGGCACCCCGGTGCGCATGGCTTCGAGGGGGGATATTCCGAAGGGCTCGGAAACGGAAGGCATGATATAGACATCCGACAGGGCAAACATTTTCTGCACGTCGGCACCCCTGAGGAAGCCGGTGAAATGGAAGCGGTCGGAGATGCCGAGACGGGCCACCATACGGATGGAGCGGTTCATCAAATCTCCGCTCCCCGCCATTACGAAACGTACGCCTTTGGTACGTTTGAGCACCTTTGCAGCAGCCTCTATGAAATATTCAGGACCTTTCTGGAAAGTGATACGGCCAAGGAAGGTGACCACTTTGTCACGCACTCCCCGTTCCACATGAATGTTATCGCGTCCGCTGAAGTCCACGGCATTATGCACCGTAACCACTTTGGCAGGATCGATGCCGTATTTGTTTATCACTATGTTCCTGGTGAGGTCGCTCACGGTAACCACGCGGTCGGCTGCTTCCATCCCGCGGCGTTCGATGGCATACACACGCGAGTCCACCATATCGTCGGTGCCGCGGTCGAACGACGTTGCATGCACGTGTACCACGAGAGGCTTGCCTGTAAGCTCCTTGGCGGCAATTCCCGCAAGATAGGTGAGCCAGTCGTGGGAATGGATGATATCGAATTCGTCCTTGTGCTGCACGGCTATCGTACCTCCTACCATGGCATATCGGGCCACCTCTTCCAGGAGATTGCTGCCATATTTGCCGGAGAACTTATATTTCTGTCCGAAACTGATGCGGAAGTCTTTCACCTGCCGGGTTCTCTCGTCTTCGACCATCTTCGAAAACTCCTCCGGATCGGCATAGGGGACAAGGTTGGAATCGATATGAATAAACTTCACCCTGTCGAGGAACTCATCGACTGAATCCGTAAAATACTCTGCGGCGACATCACTCGCATTGATTATGCGCGTAGCGGACTGATCCTCGTCGCCGCTGGCGGAAGGCATTACGAAGATGCTGTCCACCCCGTTGTGCGCAAGGCCTTTCACGATTCCTTCGCAGGCCGTGCCGAGTCCTCCGGCAATATGCGGGGGAAACTCCCATCCGAACATCAGTACTCTCATTTGCCGTCCTCCTCTTTGTAAAGGTCAATAATATGGTCCACGGCAAGAAGAGCAGCGGTGCTGAGCGCCGAAGCAATGGCTCCGTGCGGCTCCTGCGGAGGATCACCGTCATAAAGTTCGCTGAACGCGACGACTCCGTGTTTGCCAAGGTCTTCGTACAGGCCCTCGCACAGCCACTCTGCTTTTTTCCTGTAGCCTGGACCATGTATCTTGAAACCTGCCGCTACATAATACTCCAACAGGAAAGGACGCGTGCTGCCCTGATGATACGCCAGGTCCCGGTCCACCTGTGAGCCCTCGTAAACATTCTTGTATGCGGGATCCCTCGGTGACAGGGTACGGATTCCACGGGAAGTTTCCAGTTCGGAGGAAACCACCTTGAAGACCGAAGGATACAGGTCCTCGTCCAAGGGCGAGTTCTTGACCCACAGCGCAATCAGCTGATTTGGCCGGACTTCGCAATGTTGCCCTGCATTATCGACATAATCAGCCAGATAAGCTCCGCGTTTGTACCAGAATGTGCTTTGGAAACTGACCTTGACCATGTCCCTTATGGTCTTCCACTCCCGCACGAAAGCGCTGCCGGTGCCATAGCGGCTCTCCATTTCGATTGCAAAGCAAATGGCGTTGTACCACAGAGCATTGGTTTCTACCTGATAACCGGCACGCTCCGTCACGGGATTCCCGTCAACATAAGCATTCATCCAGCTGAGGGCGACTCTGTCCATCTGAGCCCATAGCAAGCCGTTTGGATGCATGACGACTTCGCGCCTGCGACCGGGGAGATAACTCTCCAGAATCCCCCGCATTACGGCACCGTATTTTTTCCAAACCTTCGAAGGTGCCGCTCCGAAATCGATATAGTGCTGCAGCACCGGTGCCAGAAGCAGCGGAGCTTCAACCTGGGTAGTACGGCGCAGGAGGCGTTCCTGCTCATCGGCAATCAGATTGTCCAGCACCTCCTCGAAAGTACGGGTATTCCCGTCGGCAAAAAGAGTGAGTCCAGGCAGCGAAATGAGAGTCTCTCGCAGGAGCCCCGTGTACATCCAAGAGAAGCCTGCCGTCACGCGCTTGCGTCCGTTATGGTTGCAGATGAAAAGATTGGCCCAGCGGACAAGAAGGCTCCTGAGGTCGGAAACGACCGGTGCTTTGGCGTATTCAGCAGCGAATTTCCGTTTGAAAGATGCTGGTGTCTCCTCCTTGAGCGATGCGGAAAGCACTACGGAATCTCCGGCTTTCATGGACAGTTCGAAATACCCCGGAACGAAAAGATCTTCCCGGCAGTCGAATCCGCGGCGATACTCATCTGAATACGTAATATTATAGTACCATTCGGGATTGTGATGATAAACTGCGGAACTGTCGGAAAGTTGAAGGGCAAGATCAGGGAAATTGCCGTACATGCGGAAAGACGCCCCGTTCTCCACTGGCTTGTATCCGGTGTCGGCGCTGTCGTTGCATTTGGTGAGAGCATGGATGTTGCGGAAGGCCAGGAAGGGCTTGAAGCGCACTGTCGCCTTTGCAGGGCATTGGAGGAGTTCGTAGCGAATGAGCAGCCTGTCCTTGTCGGGCAGAAGCAGCAACGACTTTCTGAACACTATCTCCCCCACTTTGTATGTGATGGACGGAATGGGATCCGCACTGAAATCCACAACATATTTATGGCCCCGAGGTTCATAGATGTCACCATAGCAATGAATGCCAAGGTTGAACTGCTGTCCGTTCACAATGAAACTTTCATCTATGGCAGACAGAAGCAGATATTTATCACCCCCGAAACGGTCGAGGGTAACGGAAAGAAGTCCGTGGTAGCGGCGTGTGTTGCAGGTGACTATACTTGTATTGCAATAGGCACCCGTCTTGTTCACACATATAATCTCCCGCTTCAGCGAGTAGGAGAGATTTACCAGTTCGGCCTTATTGAATTTTAGAAACGCCATAGCTATTCTGTTTTCTTCAGTACCACAGCACACCGTGCGGGCAAATATAGATACACTGTACCTCCCACACAGATATGTTTGTCACCGCCATGCAGACGACCCCATCCACCATATGCCGGCTCATCCGTATCAAGCACCGTTGTCCAGGTGCCTTCCGGAGCAGCAAAGCCATAATCGGCAAAAGAGGCTGCAGGATTGAAATTCAATGCAAAGATACAATTTTTCCGTAGGAAAACCAGTATCTGTTTCTGCTCGTCGGAGACAAGCAAAACAGGAACGTCGGAAAGCAGGTCTGTGCTGCGGATGAAGTGCACCATATCAGCATCAAAATCCTGTAATCCCTTGTAGAGAAGAGTGTCGTCATCCGCAATCGACCATAGCCTGCGGGCATGCGCATAGCTCCACCCGTTACCCTCTCTGGGGAAATCTATCCATTCGGGATGGCCGAATTCATTGCCCATGAAATTGAGGTAGCCGTCGCCTGCTGTGGCGGCGGTCACCAGACGTATCATTTTATGCAGGGCCACTCCCCTTTCTACCGTAATGTTCTGTTTTCCCTTGTCCATCGAGAAGTACATATCCTTGTCGATGAGCCGGAAAATAATGGTTTTATCACCCACCAGTGCCTGATCATGACATTCGGCATAGCTCACGGTGTGCTCATCTGAGCGCTTGTTTGTAAGTTCGTACCAGATCTCTCCGGGACTCCAGTCCTCGTCGGATTTTTCTTTGATCCATTTGATCCAGTGGTCGGCAATCCCCATCGCCATGCGGAATCCGAAACCGATGCCGCCGGCTTCCCTGGGAGCAGCCAGGCCTGGCATGCCACTGACATCCTCGGCAATAGTAATGGCATCGGGGTATATTTCACGAATCAGGATATTGGCAAGCCCGAGGTAAGCGACTGCGTTCTCATCCACCCCCGGACCGAAATAAATGTCATAGTTCCCGAAATCGACACCCAGGCCGTGATTCCAGTACAGCATGGACGTGACCCCGTCAAAACGGAAGCCGTCCAGATGATACTCTTCCATCCAATATTTGCAGTTGGACAGCAGAAAATGCTTTACCGCATCCTTTCCATAATCGAAACATCTGGATCCCCATGCCGGATGATGTCCGGCTTCTCCGGGATAGAAGTACAAATCCTCGCGTCCGTCAAACAGGCCGAGCCCTTCGATTTCATTGGAAACCGAATGCGAATGCACTATGTCCATTATTACCGCTATCCCTTTGGAATGGGCCTCGTCCACCAGACGCTTGAATTGCTCGGGAGTGCCGAAACGTGAACTCAGGGCAAAGAAACTACTCACCTGATATCCGAATGATCCATAGTATGGATGCTCCTGCAAGGCCATGATTTGCAGTACATTATATCCAAGCTTATGCACCCTTGGCAACACCTTTTCCCGAAAATCATCGAAACTTGCCACTTTTTCCTCTTCGGAGCTCATTCCTATGTGGCATTCGTAAATAAGTGGATGAGGGATTGCTCCAGGACGCCGGTGCTTCCATCGGTAAGGAGCAGGATTCCATACCTGGGCAGAGAACACCTTGGTATCCGGGTCCTGCACCACCCTCGTTGCATAGGCAGGAATACGTTCCGCTCCCCCTCCGGGCCATTCGATGAAGAGTTTGTAGAGTTGTCCATGATGGAGAAACAATGCAGGGAGCGTTATTTCCCAATTGCCGTCACCTACGGGCTTCAATGCCCATGCTTCAGCCTTTTTCCAATTATTGAACTCCCCTATGAGATAAATCCTGCTTGCATTCGGCGCCCACTCCCGGAAGACCCAGCCGTCTGCAGTCTTGTGAAGACCGTAATACAAGTGATTGTTCACCCCGTCGCAGAGCCTGCCTTTCGCAGGGGAAATGCCCGCCGCTTCTGCCTCAAGCCGCATGCTGCGCGCATCAATGGCACCCCTGTACGGCTCCAGCCACGGATCGGTTTCGTAAATCTTTTTCATCGGTCTGCTGTTTTTTTCGGGGATACTTATATCATTCCATCGACCTTGCTGCGGGCAGAACGAAGGTACTCCCGGCAGGAGGCAATCAGTTCATCAGCCCTGGAGATATACATGTCGATATCTCCCAGTGCAGTAGAAGGATCTTCCACCTTCCCTGCAATCGCTTCCAACTCCTCCAGCGCCTTATTATAATCAAAATTATCTATCATAATTACTGATCCATATTTATTTCATTTTGAGCAACTTAGCACTTATGTCTCTGGTGAAAATGCACCAGAGATAAAACCTTCAATATATTAAGAATCAACAACTTCCGCATCAACGGAACCGTCGGCAAAGAGGATGCGCAAGCGCTGACCCGGGCGGAGGGCGGCGACAGAATTTACCACAACGCCACGGTCGTCGGTAACAAGAGTATAGCCCCTGGCAAGGACCACACGGGGATCGGCAGATTTGATGCGATTCTCGAGCAGGGAGACGGCAGCTTCCATTGCGGAAATCTTATTTGCAATGGCAAGTCTCAGCCTGGTTGAGAAACTGCTGATGCGTTCATCCTCAGACTCGAAACAGGAGATAAACTCATCTGCCAGAGCAGTGGGAGTCTTTACGGCTTCGAACGCCACCATGTCGGCAACGCTGTGGTCACGGTCATGTCCTATCGCCGTAAAAACCGGAAGGGAACAATTGGCGATGGCAAAGGCAAGGTCGTAGTCGTCGAAGCATGCAAGATCGAGTCTGGAGCCTCCTCCACGCAGTATTAAAACTGCATCATAGGATCCGTCCGCCTCAACCTGCTGCAGGGCATCTATAATGCTTTCCGGAGCGCTTTCACCCTGCATAACAGCCGGGAAGAGGTCCACCTGGAAACGGAATCCGTACTCGTTTTCTTCAAGATGCCTGCAGAAATCTCCGAATCCTGCAGCATCCGCAGCGGAAATCACTGCCAGGGCATAGGGCAAATCAGGCAGCACAAGTTCCTGCTGCTTTTCAAGCAGGCCCTCTTTCCCGAGTTTTTCTATGGTGCGGCGTTTCTGCAGTTCCGCCGCCCCGAGAGTAAATTGCGGCTCCAGTTCATCGATTACCAGGGTAAGTCCATAGAGTTCGCTATAGTTTACCTGCACCCTGGCAAGCACCTGCATTCCGGGTGTAAGATCACTTCCGGTAGCCTCACGGAAATACTGTCGCAGCGCGAAGAATACTCCTTTCCAGATAACGGCACGGACTTTCGCCACCAGACGGCCTTCTTCGGACTGGGAAAGTTCAAGATAGCAATGGCCGTTGCTTTTGGCCTGAACCGAGGACACTTCAGCCCTCACCCACAACTTTTCGGGGACCGCGCTCTGTACGCCGTCAGCAATCAGTTCCTGCAGTTCCAGCAGACTGAGTTCCTCCCGGTCCATGATTATTTCTGCCTGCAGTAAATCTGCACCGGGCAGCCCGTCAGGTTGAAGGACTTTCGCAACTGGTTCTCAAGGAAACGCTTGTACGGATCCTTGATGTATTGAGGAAGATTGCAGAAAAATGCAAACGAAGGGAACTTAGTGGGCAGCTGAGTGATATATTTGATTTTCACGTACTTACCCTTCCATGCAGGAGGAGGCGTCTCCTCTATGACAGGAAGCAGGGCATCGTTGAGACGTGCGGTTGGAATTTTCTGGGAATAGTTGGCATAGACCTGCGCCACAGCGTCCAGCACATCCATAATACGCTGCATTTTGACTACGGACGTAAAGATGACAGGAACATCATCGAAGGGTGCCAGCCTGCTCTTCAGGGCTTCGGTATATTCCTTCATGGTCTTGGAATCCTTGATGAAAAGATCCCATTTGTTCACAACCAGCACACAGCCTTTGCGGTTACGTATGATAAGATTGAAGATATTCATGTCCTGAGCCTCCATTCCAGTGGTGGCGTCGATCATCAGCACGCATACATCGCTGTGCTCTATGGCACGGATGGAACGCATCACGGAATAGAATTCAAGATCTTCGCTCACCCTGTTCTTTCGGCGTATGCCGGCAGTGTCAACCAGCATGAATTCGTGCCCGAACTTGTTGTAGTGAGTTTCTATGGAATCCCTTGTGGTACCTGCTACCGGAGTAACTATATTCCGTTCTTCTCCAAGCAGGGCATTGGTGATGGAAGACTTGCCCACGTTCGGTTTTCCCACAATTGCGATACGCGGAAGCCCGGCGTACGGGTCCTCCGTTTCAACTTCCTCGGGAAGTGCCTTCACGACAGCGTCAAGCAAGTCACCGGTGCCGCTGCCGTTGGCGGCGGAGATGGAATAAATCTCACCCAGTCCAAGGCCATAAAACTGATAGGTGTCAAATACTTTTTCGCCGGAGTCCACCTTGTTTACGCAAAGTATCACCGGTTTGCGGGAACGGCGCAGGACATCGGCGATCTCAGAATCATAGTCGGTGATACCGGTGCCGGCCTCCACCATAAACACTATCACATCAGCCTCATCGATTGCAATCTGGACCTGGCGACGGATGGCGGCTTCGAAAACGTCTTCCGAATTGGTAGTGTAACCGCCGGTATCAACTACCGAGAACTCCCTTCCGTTCCAATCACTCTTGCCATAATGGCGGTCCCGCGTAACACCGGCCGTATCATCGACAATGGCCTGGCGCATTCCCACCAGGCGGTTGAACAAGGTACTTTTGCCGACATTGGGCCGGCCTACTATCGCTACTAATCCATTCATTGCATCATCTGTTAATGTTCATTGGCGCTATAAAGCGAGCAAGTACTGCAGGCATCCGAAAAATTCCCGTCACAGACCTTCCTGCCCTTACGGTGAAGCGCAGCGTCCTCATCTTTATAGCATGTGATTCCGCGCGCCTTGAGTTTTTCGTTGCTGCCGATATCGTACTGGGGGAATCCGCGTCCGAGGAGTATCCCCACGCTGAGAAGCACTACGCAGATTCCCACGAGCAGTATGGCAGCAAACAAAACCTTCATCTTACTTGATTTCGAATTCGGTGCTTACAGGTTCGTACATATACACCCGTCGCATGATGGTAGCAAACACAGGTGCAATGCTCAGAATCTTGATCTTCGGATCGGACGCAAGTTCGGGATGAGGAATCGTATCGGTAATAAACACCTCGTCCAGGGCAGAATCATGAATGCGCTGCACGGCGCTTCCGGAGAGCACCCCGTGGCTGGCGCAGGCACGCACACTCTTGGCACCCATCTTCTTGAGCACGTCAGCCGCCTTGCAGAGAGTTCCCGCAGTATCGATCATGTCGTCAACTATCACCACATCCTTTCCTTCCACCTCGCCTATCGCCTTGATTTCAGCTACGACGTTAGCGCGCTCACGTGTCTTGTGGCAGATGATGACGGGACAGTCACGGTTCTTGCTGAAAAACTTCGAGTAGGCATTGGCACGCTTGGCACCGCCCATGTCGGGAGCGGCAATCGCAAGATCCTTGAATTTGGTGGATTCGGATATAGCCTTCACAAACACGCCGCTTGCATAGATGTGATCTACCGGAATATCGAAGAATCCCTGGATCTGGTCAGCATGAAGGTCGCAGGTCATCACCCTGTCGGCACCGGCGGCACGGAGCAGGTTTGCTACAAGTTTTGCTCCGATGCTGACGCGGGGACGGTCCTTGCGGTCCTGACGGGCCCATCCGAAATAAGGAATCACCGCTATCACTTTGTCGGCGGATGCGCGCTTGGCAGCATCGATGCAAAGCAAAAGTTCCATCAGGTTGTCTGCAGGCGGGAAAGTGCTTTGAATAAGAAACACCGTGGCCCCCCGGACGCTGTCGCGGTAGGACGGCTGAAACTCACCGTCGCTGAATTTATCGACATCCAGTGCGCCGAGTTCGATTTGCTCTCCATCCGCTCCTCCTGTTTGCTGAAGATACTCCACAACTTGCTTTGCAAAAGCTTCTGAAGCCTTGCAGCTGAAAACCAGCATTCTGTGTTCGTGTTGCATACTCTATTGTTCTGTTAAAAGGGATTCAATGTAGTCCAGTATTTCATTCTTACCGGTCTTCTTCGAAGAAGAACTTGCAAACATGGGGGGCAATTCCTCCCAGTCCTGCATGAGGATGGCCCTGTCTTTCTCTATCTGTGCCGCCGTCGCTACCGGTCCCTGTTTGTCGCATTTGGTAAAAATAATGGCAAAAGGAACCCCATTTTCGCCAAGTTCCGCAATGAAATCAAGGTCGATGCGGGTAATGTCGTAACGGGAATCAACCAGCACGAAAAGGCAAACCAACTCTTCCGAAGACAAGACAAAGTCGCTTATCACCTGCTGCAGTTCTTCCCTTGCCTTCTGCCCCATCCTGGCATAGCCGTATCCCGGCAGATCCACAAGGTACCAGCTGTCGTTGATGAGGAAGTGATTGATGAGTTTTGTTTTACCGGGGGTAGAAGAAGTTTTTGCCAGCCGCCCGTTTCCTGTGAGCATATTGATGAGCGAACTCTTGCCGACATTGGAGCGGCCAATGAAAGCAAATTCCGGCAACCGTCTCTTGGGTTTCCCGGAAACCCTGGTACAACTGCCTGCGAACTTTGCTTCCGTTATCTTCATAACATTACAAATATAATAAAAAAATCAGTGCTTTGGATAAAGAATAGTAAAGCATGCGCCGCCAAGTGCAAAAGAACGGCTGTAAGATATACTCGCCCCGCATCGTTCCAACACGCTGCGTGATATGGCAAGCCCCAGTCCGCTTCCTCCGTTCTTTGTGGTAAAATTAGGCGTAAACAGTTTGCCTATGTTTTCTTCGGCCACTCCAGGACCATTGTCCTCAAAAACAATGTCGTAGTATCCGTCTGTGATGGAATTGCGAAGGCTGACACGCACCGACCCGCCCTCCGGACCGGCTTCGTCGAGTGCCTGGACGGAATTACTGATGAGGTTTACGAAAACGCGTGTCAACTGAGGCTTCGGCCCCATCACAATCACATCGGAAAGACCGATGAATTCGAATTTGATGTCGTCGCGGTTGTCAAAAATGGAAAGTTCCTCCTGCAGCAAGGCTGACAGATCAATCTCATCCGGTTCCTGACTATAAAGTTTCGCAAAGGTTGAGAACTCATTCGCCGTTTCGGAGAGCATGTCGATATGGTCGAGAAGTATGCTGCTGATTTCGTCGAATTTTTCCTGCCACAGGTCCCCTCCCTTATTCTTCAGACGGATGAGCCGCTGAATCTGCAGTTTCATGGGAGTGAGAGGATTCTTTATCTCGTGTGCAACCTGACGTGCCATACCGCTCCATGCCTTGTCACGCTCAGCCTGTGCGAGTTTTACCGAACTCTCATTGAGTTCGTTCACCATGCGGTTGTAGGTCTTGACAAGGCCGGAAATCTCATCATTATTATCGTATCTGATATATTCCAGATCACCGGTGCCGGCAGCCTCCATCTTCGCGCCCATTTCCACCAGAGGCTTGAACATCAGTTCCAGCACGCGGCTGACCATGAAAAGAGCCACCAGCAGAAGGAAGATGAAGAGCGATACTATCATCAGTGCATGACTGACCACATACGATTCGAAATCATAGCTCTCATCGGTGTAAGGGGAGCAGATGATGGCGCGAAGAGTGCCGTTTTCCCCGAACAGGGGCGCGTACATGCTAAAAAAGGACTTCCCGCCAAGACGCTCTTTCTGAATATAGTAGCGCCGGGAATTACGAACGACGGACACATACGCCGCATCGTCCATTCTGGGATCCACTATAAGTTGATAGAAAACGTCCGGAGCCGTGGACATTAGCACCATCCCGGAAGAAGAATAAAGGGTGATATCGGAATTGGTATTGTTCCCTACGTCCGAAAGGATACGTGCCATTTCCGGAGTGCGAAGGTCCGCTCCGCGCAATAGCGTCTTTGCCCGTGCAGATACCGAAGCCTCGATCGAATTAATTTTCTCAGACATCAACGTATTGCGGTTCACCTCGTTACGGTTTACTACGAACAGCATGCTCACCGCTGCCATTGTAACCAGTGCGAGCGAAAGGGAGACGAGCACCACCATCCGGATGCGGGTTTGGAAATATGTCTGTCCGAATGCTCTGCGCCGGGCCTTGCGCATTGACACAAGAGAAAAGAAAACGAAGCAGAGCAGACCTATAAAAATCAGCGATATTATATAGTTGACCGCTTTTATGCGCTGACGGGTGATAACCACAGTCTCATTGTCGGTAACCTTGAATACGAAATGCATCCACCCACCGTCCTGCAAATGCGCGGGCGTCCCCGTCCAGCCGGCGTCTTTCCTGACAGGATAAGCGTAACTACCCTTGAACGTCAGCAACTTACCGTCATCATAGCGTGCAAACGAATATTTGGCGGGAATAAGCACCTCTCCAGGCAGCATTGAGCCGATTATGCTTGCATATCCGCTATATTTCCAATCTGTTTTCTGCTCAATGGTAAGAAGCACCTTGCTTATGCCGTAACCTCTTATGTTATAATAAAATGCACCGACATAAGTAACAAATCCGTTCCCCTCGTCCACGAACTGGAACCGGGAACCAGGAGCAATGGATTCAGCACCCGACAGCACCGAAAAATCTTCGGCATTCAGCGAAACACGCACATCGTACTCCTGCATTATCCGTCGCAGATAGCTCTCTTCGAGCCGGCTGCTGATGGCAGCGCTGCCGTTGTCGAGAACCGACAGGGAAGCTATTATAGGATCCGAGGCGATGCGGTCTTCCACTGAACGGAGACGAACCTCCAGCGAAATGTCCCTGCTTACGGCAAGCCTCCTTGCCCATACCTCGAGACTTGCCTCTTCTTTTTTCAGGCCCAAAGAACCGGTGATGGTTACGAAGAGAAAAGCTCCGCATATAGACAGGGCTATCCTCAGCCACAATTTTCGGGTGACAAGAGGAAAAAGCATCTGCACGAGCATCAATACAGCCGTCATCAGCAGGATGTACGAGAAGATGATGATCCCGCTCACCTCCGAAAAATTATCCAGCTTATACAGCTCCAGCGAAATATTGGAGTTGAGCACTATACTCTTGAGTGCGAGCACCGTATAAGTGAGCACCCCTGCAATAGCAAAGCATATGAACGCAGACCAGAGTATTCTTGAACGCCGGGTATGAAGCCGACGGAAAATGTCTCTGCGCACGACATACAGAAAACTCACGGACAGGAGGATGGCCATCATGTAATTGGCCTGGGCTCCCAAAGAGTAGAAAATGCCTGATCCTGCATAAACGGCAGGAGAAAAAATAGGGACTTCGCTGCCGAGGCTCTTTCCAAGCATCTGGAGCACGACCATCAACGGTAAAACCGGAGCAAAGGCGATCCAGAACCTCCCAAGGCACGGTTTAGCCATAAGAAACAGCAGGGCGCAGATAATCAGTATGCCGAGGGCGGCAAAAAGCATTCCGGCATTGAAAGCGAGCACCGTGCCAAAAGAATCATAAGACACTTTGAACTTGGGCTCTCCTCCCACACGCACTTCGCAACCGTCGCTCGAGGAAACCGGCTGAAAGGAGTACGGGGTCTGGTTTTCGCTGTTTGAATCCGATAATTCCAGACCTGCAATCACCCTCATATCCAGGCTGTCGACGGCTTTTGCCAGATACCATTTGGAGCCAAGACTCACAAAACTCGTTTCGTGGCCTATTTTTGCCAGCGGCATCCGCACCGGAGAACGCGAACCGGTTATTGCCTCCTGCATCATCGAAGACTGGATGGCATCATTCATTACCGGGAAACGGTTGTTCCAACTCTGCAGCGTATCGTCCACATAACGGTAAACCACCATGTCATGGGGCAGTTTACCCAGGTCCATCCACTGGTCTTCAGGCACTTCGAAAGCCTTCCGGACATAACTGTCGAGGGCTTTCATTTTGTGGTTCACGCGTCTCTCGATGCGTTTTGCCATAACCTCTGAACGACTTCCGGAATTGCCGCTGAAGCCCGACAGCAGCATGAGGAGAAGGCTGACTGCCAAAAGGCAGCCGGCAGCTAAATCCATTATGTTGCGTCTGTTCATTCGTGATGGTAAGGTTCACCTTTGATTATCGTGAAAGCCCGGTAAAGCTGTTCTGCAAAAATCGTTCTAACCATTTGATGGGAGAAAGTCATTTTGCTGAGGGACACTTTGCCGGAGGCCTTTTCGTAAACTTCGCGGCTGAAGCCATAGGCACCGCCTATGACGAAACAGATATCCCTGCCTCCCCGATTCAAGCGGTCTTGAAGCCAGGATGCAAATTCAAGCGACCGGTATTGATTGCCGCGCTCGTCAAGCAGTATGATCTCCGCGTTGCCCGCTTCCTTGAGAATCATCGCCCCTTCTTTCTGTCTGATCAGCTCTTCGCTTAAGGCAGATGTGCCCTTGAGTTCCGGAATCTCCCGCAGGTCGAACTTCACATAATGCTGCAGTCGGCCCACATACAGTTGCAGTCCTTCCCGTACCCACGAAACGTCGGTTTTTCCAACAGTCAGCAGAATCAGTTTCACAATATGCAAATATAATGAATATGGCGCAGATTTTGCAAAAAAGGACAGATGTATGCAGTTTCACATCAAGGCATTCATAGCTGCGGCACTGCTGTTGGTCGCCTCTCCGGGTGGAAAAGCCCAGAGCGGGAACTATGACGTTTTCGTCCCCATTTCCAAATACATCTCCCAGGGCAACGCCGAAGCACTGTCTGCATGGTTCTCCGAGAATCTCGATGTCACCGTTCTTTCAAAAGGGGGCAACTCCAGCAAGGTACAGGCAAAACAGATGGTCAGCGGTTTTTTCAACGCACACACTCCGAGGTCATTCGAAGTCACCTACACCGCAGGGCGTGCAAACATGAAATACGCCCTCGGCAATCTGAATGCCGGGGGCGAAACATACCTTGTAACGATCTTTGTTTACTGCACCGACGGTAAGAACCAGATCCAGCAATTCAAGATAGAAAGGGTCCAGTAATCCTACAGATCCGGATTTTCATCTATTATCTTCTGAACCTTGGCATAGCCGTCAGCCGGCACTCTCCAGATCAGGGCAATGATAAGCGAGCCGATAACTCCGAAAGCTATCGTATAAATATATACGCGATTCCAGCCAAAGGCGGAACTGGCAACGTGGCCGAACCAGATACCCGACACGAATGTGCTGAGGTAACCAAGGATTCCAATGATCCCGTTGCCGGTGCCGGCCGCATATTTGGTGCTCTGCATGGAAGCGCAAGTGCCATACAGTGCCTGCGGACCATAAATAAAGAATGCCGAAAGAAGCAAGAACACCACTGCGGACGTCACCCCGGTACAACCCCAGAACAAGGCGAAGCAAACCGTGGTAAGTATCATGCACACAAGACATGTCCGGTGAGCACGATGGCCGAAGAAACGGTCGGTGACCCATCCTGAAACCAACATCCCGAGAATGCCGCCTATAAGTTCACAGCTGCCTATTACAGAACCTGCCACCGAGATATCAAGCCCCTTGTCCTGCACCAGGAAAGTCCCGCCCCAGTCGAGGATGGTGCCCCTTATGACATTCATGCAGAAGTTTGCAAGGGCAATTATCCAAAGGACGGGGTTTTGGAACACCATCTTGCGCATAATTTTGTTTTGCAGGGCCTTGCTGACAGGTTTTTCCTGCTCCGAGGGGGTTTCTTCGTCCATCTTTTCTATGGGAGGGAGCCCCACCTCGGTAGGATCATCCTTGATTCCGAAGAAAATGACAGGGACGCCAACCAGCGCAATGGCCGCAGGGACTATGAAACAGAGATTCCAGGCGCTGTAACCAAAGGTTTTCAGCAGGAATCCGCAGAGCATCACAACCAGCCCGGCTCCTATGCTATGCGAGGTGTTCCAGATGGCCTGCTTGGTGGGCAGCTCTTTAGGGCGTATCCAATGAGAGAGGAGACTCACACACGGAGGCACTCCCATCCCCTGCAGATAACCGTTCACAAGCCAGAGCGCCCCTATCAGATAAACGAAGCCAAGCGTCGCCTTGCCTTCGGCATCGAGCAGGTGCATCACCCCGTTCATTTTGGGGCTGAAGGCGATAATGAAATTTACTATGGCCGACAGCAGCAGTCCGAGCGACATTATCTTGCGGCGGCTGAAACGATCGACAAGATAACCGTTCACAAAACGTGAAGCCCCATAAATCACTCCGTTCAGCGTCATGAATATGCCAAGCTGAACCTTGCTGATGCCGAGTTCCGATTCCATGGCCGGAATAGCCATGCTGAGATTTTTACGCACGAAATAGAAAAGCGCATACCCAATCATCAGGCAGATGATTGTGCGCCACTGCCATAAATTATATTTTTTTGTTGCTGTTGTATCCATAGGCTATAAAACAATCTGTTCGTAGAAACCCCCGCGCCTTGCGAGGTCAAGAAGATTATAACGGAAACGCATCAGCTGCACGACGGGGAACACCGAACTCACCCACTGCGGTGTTACTCCTATCATTTCCGGCTCATACGGCGCACCCACGATCTCAAAACAACGTTTCATCTTTTCGTAGGGCCATACCTGGGCCTGAAGAGCAGGCTTGAGCGTGTGCCATGATTCCTTGAGTGCTTTCAGCTCCCTGCGGACACCTTCAGCATTTGAGTATTTCTTTGTGATGCTGTCGTATCCGAGACGCGGGGCCGGGAAGTTCTTGAACAATTCAAGTGCACGTTCCTGCTCCTGTTCGAGGGACGGCCATGCAGCCACACAGGCATCAATATCGATTGCATCCACATCGACCCCGAAGAACTTTTCGAACACGCGGCACATTGTGAGCGTGCCAATAGCCACCTGGAATCCGTGGGAGACGAATTTCCCATTGAAGCGATGATGAGTCATATCGAGTATATGACTGAAAAGATGGTCGCAGCAGGAAGCCGGACGGCTGGAGCGGGCAGCCTGCATTGCAAAACCGCTCAGGATCAGCCCCTCGAAAAGCTCTCCAACTGCCTTTGGATCACCAGCGGCAACACCTTCGGGATCAGAGAGCAGTTCGTCAAGATCATCCTGAAGGATGTGCCATGCATCAGGGATTATGGGCTCAGAACCCACCAGGTCGGCAATCATCCATTCCCCTCCGGCAGGCACCTTGGCCGCAAGGTCGGCATAGCCTGCGGCCGTCATCTCCTTGGGAGCGGCAGCTATTACCGCAACATCGGCAAGCACCGCAACCGGAGCGGGGCATTCGAAGGTCTGCTTTGAATTGTCCTTGGTAATTGAGGCCCCGAAAGACGTATATCCGTCAACGGAAGCAGCAGTAGGAATGGTGAGATAACTCTGGGAGTGATGATGCGAACAAAGTTTGCAAAGATCATTGATGGTACCTGAACCGACAGACACCGCTATTGCACCTGTGCTGTCCAATGCTTTATCGAGTCTTTCGATATGGTCCCAGTCCGCATGAAATTCTTCTTCATCGAAAATGAAGCTTTCTACATTGATGCCGTCAGCTTCAAAGTATCCAAAGACCTCCCTGCCGGCGACTTTCCAGGTATTGTTGTCAGCAACTATCAACGCCTTTTTGCCGTCAAAGAAGCGGCGGAACATTCCGGGAGCCTTGGCAAGATTGTGTTGCCCAAGCTCGAACGCCTTGGTATCGGTAGATACTTCAAGTGCTTTCGCAATTCTTTCTTCACTGTTCATCGTTATTGTACTGTAAATCGTTAAACCTGTTTCTACAAAAGGACTGACAATATTTCCGGCGATCTGCGATAGTCGTCTATAACTATATAATCCATCCCCTTTAAACGTATATGGCTGTCTCCGCCGCCTTCGCCGAAATCATCGCCTACAAAAAGCATCTCCTCCACGTCGAACCCGTGTTCACGACCGTACCGTAGCATGGAATCGTACTTGTTATATCCCTTCGGTGCAAAATCGAAAGAAGACGAGCCGCCCACATACACTTCGTAACCCTTGAATACCTCCACCACTTCCGGATAGAGCGCGTGCCTTTTGCTTCTGTCAGGATCGAATGCGAGTTTGTCGGCTATGTCGGCTTTTGTGCCCAGCAGGGGAAACGTGACCATCCCGCTTTCGTGGAACTCGACAGGATCCCCGGTGTAGGAGGTATACCCGTATTTCTCCCTCAGCCTGGAGCATTCGCGAAAGAAGAAGTTCCTGTCAGGCAGCACCCTGTCGTCGCGCACTATGGTAAAAACGCCGTCCACCATCCTGCTCTCCTGCATTCCATAGTTAGCAATGATGTCTATGGGATACTGTCCCATCTGGGAATACACGCGGGGTGCATTTCCTGCCGCAACCATTACGATTCTATATTTCTGTCCCAGACGATCAAGCAGATCACGATGGACCCCGTCCAACGGACTTCGGTGCTGAGTAAGGGTCCCGTCGAGATCCAGGCCGATCAATCTTTTAGCTGTCATGTTCACAAACGTAATAAAAAATCCGGGAGAGTTTCCCGGAATCTTTTATCATTCAGGCAGGCAGGACTACACCCTCTGGCCGTAGCTGCGGTCGGTGGTGTTCACCGTAATCACGTCTCCCTGATTGATGAACAGGGGAACCATGATTTTTGCACCTGTCTCCAGAGTCACCTCCTTGAGAGCGGAAGTGGATGCCGTGTTGCCCTTCACAGCGGGTTCGGCATAGGTAACCTCAAGAGTAACGTACGTAGGAAGTTCGCAGGTCAGGCAGCGCTCTTCATCTGCCACGAACATCATCTCCACGTGCTGGCCTTCCTTCATGAGGTCGGAATTTTCTACAACGTCGTGGGGTAGATGAATCTGCTCATAAGTTTCTTCGTGCATGAAGTTGAAACCGTCCTCATCGCCATAAAGGAACTGGTAAGGGCGACGCTCCACATTGATGGTTTCGATTTTCGCACCGGCGGTAAAGGTATTCTCAAGAATACGGCCGTTTTCGAGATTGCGAAGTTTGGTCTTCACGAAAGCAGGGCCCTTGCCGGGCTTTACATGCTGGAACCATACAATCATGCAGGGCTTGCCATTGAAATTCAGGTAAAGTCCGTTTTTGAAATCAGCTGTTGTTGCCATATAAAAATATATTGATTAATTCCGTGTATAACATGCAAAAATAAGGATTATGCAGCATTAATGCAAATTTTTGATTTGGGTGGCCACTTCTTCCAAAAGCCACTTGGGCGTGGAGGTAGCTCCACACACACCGACGTTGTCGTCCGGAAGGAACCATTCCGCCCTGATTCCCGAAGCCTCCCCTACCTGATATGTGCGGCCGTTCACACTACGGCACAGATCACACAGCACCCGGCCGTTGGAACTCTCCTTCCCGGAAACGAATACAACCACATCGTGACCGTCGGCAAAATCGGAAAGCTGCTTGTACCGGGATGCAACCTGGGTGCAGATTGTATTGTGAACGGTAAGAAGATTTTCCGATGCCATTCTTTCTGCAAGTGCCGAGCAGAGGGCCGCATATCCTTCCGGGCTCTTGGTAGTCTGGGAAAAGATGTCTATGGGTTTGCCCACATCTATGCTTCCATCGGAGATTGCTTCTTCAAGCTGCGCAATATCCTCAACCACTTTTGCCTTGCCGTCCACCTGGCCCACAAGCCCCAACACCTCGGCATGTCCGACCTTTCCGAAGAGCACGATCTGCCCGTCGGGACGGGACCGCTGCCAGGCTTCGCGTATGCTCTTTTGTATTTTAAGGACAACGGGGCATGTAAAATCAACGACTTCGTATCCCTTTTCGCGGGCAATTCTGTAGGTCTGAGGCGGTTCTCCATGGGCACGGATCAGCAGCACCGGACGGCTTCCGGTACTATCTCCGGAGAGACGTGCCGCCCGCTTCCGGGCCGCGGGGGGACCGTCGACAGAGTCGATGGTGCGAAGCCCGAGCCGCTGCAAACGCGCCAACTCCGCCTCATTATGCACGATAGCCCCCAGCGAATACAGGCTCCCTTTCTCTGCAAGGACCCTTTCCGCACCGTCAATGGCACGGATCACGCCTCCGCAGAATCCGGAGTTCCTGTCGATTTCGACTGTCATTCCAAGATGCCGAATTTACCCTGGATCAGGCCCTGTATCCACACCAGTTCCTCATGGAGCGTCATATCGGAATTGTCCAGCTCGTAAGCATCGGCAGCACGGCGCAGAGGAGAAGTCTCACGGTGTGAATCGATATAATCGCGTTCTTTCAGGTTGGCAAGGACTGCCTCGAAAGGCGTCGCATTGCCCTTAGCTTTAAGTTCATCGAAACGACGCTGTGCACGCACCTCGTCGCTGGCCGTCATGAATATTTTGAGTTCCGCGTTCGGGAAAACGGTGGTGCCGATGTCCCGTCCGTCCATTATTACCCGCCCTCCTGCGCTGAAAGCATGGAGTCTTTCATCTACCCAGGCCCTGACGAAAGGAACTGCCGACACGGGGCTCACATAAGACGAAACTTCCATCGTACGGATCTCCTTTTCGATGTTGCGTTCTCCGCTGAAGAGTTGCGTGCTTCCGTCGTCCGGGCGCTCGAAATGCAAGTCAAAACCGGCATTCAAAGCATCTGAAAGGGCTTTTTCGTCAATCACTCCATTTGTAATCATTCCCTTTTCGAGACAGAGAAGGGTGACACCGCGATACATAGCCCCGGAATCCAGATAAAGAAATGAGAAGTGTTTTGCCACCATTTTGGCAAAGGTGCTCTTGCCGGTGGAAGACCATCCGTCCACGGCAATGATGATGTCGGGTACTTTTATCATACGAAATCCTTTACGTCTTTCACCGATACCGGATTGCCTCCGAGAATCAGGAGGCGCTCCACAACATTTTGAAGTTCACGGATATTGCCTGGCCAGCTGCGCTCCTGCAGCGCTTTCACGGCCTCCGGCGAAAATGGTACGGGGCTCCGTCCGTTGCCGGCGCATATCTGGCTTGAGAAATACTCTACAAGTTCCGGAATATCCTCTTTTCTTTCATCCAATGACGGAACCTTTATGAGAATGACACTCAAACGGTGATAAAGGTCTTCACGGAAGCGTCCTTCCTCTATTTCCTTGCGAAGATCCTTGTTAGTTGCAGCTATTACGCGCACATCAACCTGGATGTCCTTGTCGGATCCAACCCTGGAAAGTTTCTTTTCCTGAAGTACGCGGAGCACCTTTGCCTGTGCCGCAAGCGACATGTCGCCGATCTCATCCAGGAAAAGGGTACCTCCGTCCGCCTGTTCGAACTTGCCCTTGTGCTGTTTGATGGCAGAGGTGAACGAGCCTTTCTCGTGTCCGAAAAGTTCGCTCTCAATCAGTTCGGACGGAATGGCCGCGCAATTGACTTCGATGTAAGGCATGGCACTGCGGGCACTCTGCTGGTAGAGACTCTGGGCCACAAGCTCCTTGCCTGTACCATTGGCGCCGGTAATCAGAACCCTGGCATCGGTCGGAGCCACCTTGGCAATAATATCACGGATATGCTGCAGAGATGAGGAATTGCCTATCATCTGTCTGCCATACACCTTTTTTTTGAGCGTTTTGTTATCCTTGACCAGAGTGGTGCGCTCGGCAGCATTTTTTACGGTGATCAGAATCCTGTTCAGATCCAGAGGCTTCTGGATAAAATCGAATGCTCCTTTCTTGATACACTCTACTGCCGTATCTATGTCTCCGTGTCCGGAAACCATAACCATCGCAGAATCTATTCCTTCCGAAGATACATAATCAAGCACCTCTCCCCCGTCTTTGCCCGGCATCTTGATGTCGCAGAAAACCACATCGTAATGCTCTTTCCCGAGCATTTCGATGGCAACCGCACCGTCTTCGGCAGTATCCACATCATACCCTTCATCCGTCAGGATTTCTCCCAGGGAATTCCGGATATAGCGTTCATCGTCAACTACAAGAATTTTCATGCATTGTCCTCCTGTTTTTCCTCAGCCATCCTTTCCTGATACTCCCGCTGGGCGCGCTCCACGGACACACTGCGTTTAAGTACGAATCCGCTTCCAAGGTATTTGGTCCGGACGTCCTCGTCGCCCGCAAGCGCCTCGGGAGTCCCCTGCTGCAGGATCGTTCCTTCGTAAAGCAGATAGGCCCTGTCGGTAATGGCAAGGGTTTCACCTACGTTATGGTCGGTGATGATGACACCGATGTTGCGGTATTTGAGTTTTGCAATAATGTACTGAATATCTTCCACGGCGATCGGATCGACCCCGGCGAAAGGTTCATCAAGAAGGATGAATTTAGGGTCGATTGCCAACGCACGGGCAATTTCGCAACGGCGGCGTTCCCCTCCCGAAAGCTGGATACCGAGCGACTTGCGCACTTTGCTGAGGTTGAACTCATCGATAAGTTGTTCCAGACGGTCTCTGCGCGTCTGGCGCGACATCCCGGCCATTTCCATCACCGACATGATATTGTCTTCGACACTCATCCTGCGGAAGACGGAAGCCTCCTGCGGAAGGTACCCCACACCCTTCTGGGCGCGTTTGTACATGGGCAGTCCGGTTATTTCCTCATCATCCAGGAAGATGCGCCCCTCGTTGGGGACAATCTGCCCGGTAATCATGTAAAAACTGGTCGTCTTGCCCGCTCCGTTGGGGCCGAGGAAACCCACGATCTCGCCTTGGTTCACCTCCATCGAAACCCCTTTTACAACGGTTCGTACACCGTATTTCTTGACCAGGTTCTCGCAATGCAGTTTCATATTTCGTTTAATTTGCATCCAGCCCGAGGTCCTTCACAAGGTTAAGGACTTCGGGATTTGCGTTCATCATTTCTTTCGCCTTTTCTGCAGGCATATAAACTTTGGGAGCGATATTCTCCACGGGCTTTACGGTCACGGACATGCGGACCCGGCTGCTTCCGAGGATCGCAGAGAAAGAACTCTCCATATCACGCAGCATGCCGTTTTCTATCCATGCCTTCTGGGCATCGTTGGTCACTTCGAAACTGACGTTTTTCCAGCCGTCTTCCTCGCTGCAGGTAAGCGGAGCGTTGTTGAGCGCATGCTCAAGACGGGGTTTTCCGACGGCACATGCCTTGATCAACTCGGGCCATTTCTCCCGCACGTATTCATCGGAAGGGAGTTGCTGCGTTTCAGCCTGAGGGCCGTTTTCCGGCCTGGATGTCCCCGGGGTCTCCGCCTGATCTTCGCCAGACAACAGGCCGGACATAACCTTCTTCGCCCTGGAAGCACGTCTTGCGACAGGAGTTTCTGCAGGTGCAGGAGCCGGGACATCGTCAGTGGCCGGTTCTTCAGCAGGGACCGGAATTCCTTGCAGCGGAGGAACGACGACAGGAGAGGATGCCGGTTCTATGTCCAGCAGCTCGATTGCCTCCGATGCGGGCGCAGGCTTGGCAATGGGTGCCGGGGCTGCGGCCGATGAAGGCGCAGGTTTGGCAACGGATGCTGGAGCCGGCGAAGGTGCCGGGGCTGCGGTGACGGGAGCAGTCTTGGCGACAGGTGCCGCAGCTTCGGTGACGGGTACAGTCTTGGCAAAGGGAGTCGGTGCCGGGGCCGCATTGCTTTCCGGGACGCCCCCGAGAAAGGCCAGACGCATCAGTGCATATTCTATGTGCAGGCGCTGATTGGTGCTGGACTTGTACCCGGCCTCGCACGAAGTTACTATTCCAAGCGCATCGTAAATAAACTTCACGCTGCACTTCCCGGCCTGTTCGCGATAACGGGCTTTCAGGGAATCGGGCAAATCCAGAAGTGCTTCCAGACCTCCGGTTCGGGCCACGAGAAGGTTGCGCAGATGATCTCCCAGCGCTGAAACAAAATGCAGGGCATTGAAACCCTTTGACAGGATGTCATCGAGTTCCAGCAGGGCCGAGGCATAGTCTCTCGCAAGAAAACTCTCCACCATCCTGAAGCAATATTCGTAGTCGAGCACACCGAGGTTGCGGATCACGTCTTCATACTTGATATCGTTGCCGCAGAAAGCCACTGTCTGATCGAATATCGTGAGCGCATCGCGC
>CACXHM010000098.1 GCA_902767465.1 uncultured Bacteroidia bacterium | reverse complement strand
GTATAAGGGAACACAGCCCTGTATGAGCCCAGCTCTCCTTCAAGGCTGCCGGAGAAACTGGCCGAAGTGCCCTCCCCAGTAAAATCCTTTATACGGAAGGGGCCTGTGCAGCCTTCCACCCATATCTGGTCACTCTCCTGCCAAAGCAGCGAATGATCAGCCTGCATAATAGCCTTGCTATCGGGAGTGTAGGCAAGAAATGTCTTTTCCACGGGTCCCGACATAGGAGCGGTGGATTCTAAGCCTTCGCGCTGCCTACATGCTGCCATAGTGACAAGCGCTGCATAAAAAACAATCTTAATATATCTCATAAAAAACACAAAAACCTTTCCCGGATATCCGGAAAAGGAAAAACATAATTGTATGTACCTGATAATGAGTCTACTCTACCCCCCCCCATTGCAAAATAAGGGCTGGTGGCAATGGCATTGTAGCCGTCAACCACGGCGGTGCCGGAACCGGCAACCCACCAGTCGGTGTAGTCGTAACTTGTGATTATGTGGTCGGCGGGGAGGATGGATTCGATCCAGCTCCGGGTGAGCCCGCCGTCGAGATTCGAAGGCATGGTTTTATGGAACAACTCCGGATGCCAGATCCAGAGGGCGGTGGGCACGAGGGCCCAGGAGAAACGTACGGTGCGGTAGAAGTATTCGTCGCAACCGAAGTTGCCGTGATGGCCGAGCTGCAGGTAATCGCAGTCCAGGTCGGCCTTATAATCTGAAATGAGTTTGTGTCCCAGCGGCACCCCGGCATCTCCCAGGAACACGACGGTTTTGTCGCGGTCCCAGATGCGCAGCACCATGCTGGAATTGTTGAGGTTGGAGTGGAGATGAGGATCCGCGATCGAGAGCACTTTGATTCCCACTCCATCGATGTCGAGCCGGATGCCAGGGGTCTGGATGTCTGTGACTTTTATGCCACCTGAAAGGGCATCGAGAGCAGTGTAGAGTTCATTTGATATCCCTTTGCAACGGGAATATACTATTTCTCCTATCGTTACACCGTCCATATCTTTAAGCAGGGCGAGCAACGCGGAATAATGGTCGCCATGGGGATGGGACAGGAACCATTTGTCCACATGGCCGCCGTATTTTTTGATGAGGCCCTTGAGGGTGGGCACATCCTGGGCATAACCGCCGTCGAGCACCATGATCTTCCCGCCGGACGTCACCATGAAATATGACATGTAATTGGTTCCTACGGTGCGTGTGACCCCGTCGAGTCCTTTTTTGCCGGACACCTTGCGGCCGCTCACCTGGCAAAGGGAGAAACTTCCTCCCATGCTCCCGGGGGCTTTGGATGACAGGAAATCCAGGGAGCCTTCTCCGGCTCCTGCTCCCACGGGTGCCTGGACTTCAGAACCCAGCACCTGGCCACAGCGGGTCTTTTGATCTTCCGGAATATCCCACACTCTGATGGCGGCTCGGTTCACGTTTTCTCCTTCAAAAGAGACCCTCATGGTGTATCCGTCCACACTCTTTGTGCTCCGGCCTACCAGTCCGCCAATACCGCCCGCCCCGAGGCTCCATCCGTTCAGGCGGACATTGATGCTCGCGTCCGCAGTAGTGCTGCAGCCTCTGAGAACAACTATCCTGGAAGCATCTCCGATGAGACCGCCGATACGTCCAGCACCCCTGTCGGAGCCGGACGAAGAGACTGCAGCGGAAGATTGGCCATACTCTATGGTTCCTTCGAAACTGCATCCGTCAAGCACCACTTCGGGAGAAGATCCGGAGCCGCCGCTGGCGATTATGCCGCCAAGAGCATAAACGTGCTGGATTGCCCGAACCTCGCCAGTCACGCCGCAATTCTTGAAGATGCAGCTTCCGCTCTTGAAGGTGGTATTACCGACAAGACCGGCGACAAGTGTGGTAGAATTGTTTCCGGTATTGTAGCATCGAACACCCACGGAACTGCTGACATTGGTGATTGAAACCGGAGCCGAAACGGTTCCTGCAAGAGCCCCTACTCTGCCGGTGCCACCGTAATCCAGTAGACCGGCGAGGTTAAGGTCGTGCACCGGGGCTGCCAGTTCGCCGATCAGACCGCAGTTTGTGTCGGTGCCGACCACATCCATGGTAATGGTGTGGCCGTGGCCGTTTAGAGGGATCTTCAGGCTTGGCAAAACGTCGGTAGATGTAACTCCGTCGATATCACCCTTAAGGAACACTTCCCCGCCCCGGCACCAGGCCGAGATGTCGTCACCGGCTTCCAGAGCCGCTTTGAATTCCTTCCAGTCGGCAAGTGAGGCTATTCCTCCTGTGCCAAGGGTAACTTCTGCCCGCGTGACGTTGTCGCAGAGATTCATCCAGTCGCCGGCGGAAATGGTAAACTTTTTATCGGACGAAAGGCTGCCGGAGACTCCGTCGCTGAAACGGAAATCCATCGTGAGGCCTTTTGTGAAAGTGATTCCAAGCCCGAGAATGTTGAAGCAATACGTCTCACCCGCTTCAAAGGGGCCTTTCAACACAATCGTTTTGCCCGGAGCATCCACCATGGTGCCTGCAAGGATGCCATCTGCAAAAGACAGTTTCTGCCGCCCGGAAAGGATCTCGCCGTTATTGCCCCTCAACGACACCTGCTCCAGAGCACCCATGTCGCTTCCGAGAGTAAACTGCAAAGCGGCATCGAGGTGCCTGAAATGAAGAGTCTGGCCTTCCGAAACCGCATAACACAAAGGCCACGGGCAGCCACCCTTGCGGGCTGTCTGGATGGTTGGAAGGATGGCGGAAGTACTGGACAGGGAATGAAGTTCATCGTAAGGGAAGAACGCGAGGTTCTTTTCTCTGTCAGGATCGACCAGACCTGAGAAAACTGCGGACGATCCGTTCTTTTCGCTTAATGTAAACTCATCGCCGTCCACCCAGATGCGGTCGTCATCCTCCCAGTTCAGCCAGAGATTCGAATCGATGTATGCCTTGCCCGAAGGAGCAAAAGCCGTAAAGGAAGACGGCACCTTGCCGGGCTGATCCCCGCCGGTGTCGGGCGGGGTGTCAAGCTCCGTGCGACCGCAGCAAAGCAGAATGGCCGGCAGCAGGATGAACGATATGGCAAGGCGCAGATTCATGTAAATAAAAAAGCAGTGCGACGTGCGAAGCGCCGCACTGCTTGGAAATACTTTTAAAGAATTATTCTGTGAGGAAGCTTACGCTGGTCGTACCATAGTTGACGGATGCATTGCTGGTTCCGGAAGCAGCTCCGTCGATTGTCGTAACACCGTAACCGATATTCGTACCTATTAATGTCCCGTATCCATATGTAGACGTTGATGAAGGGCTGTTATAAACAGTCATACTTCCCGAGAACACGCAACCTGTCATGTCAAATTTCATAGTATAGCCTGATGCTGCAGCAGTAGTCCTGCCTATGATGCCTCCGAACCCATTGAAATCAGTTAAGGTGTTGTTGTTCTGATGCATTACCATCGTTCCGGAGTTGGTGCAGTCGGTCAATGCAACCTGACGGGCCGCGTCTCCTACAAAACCACCGATTCTCCTGTCCCCGATTCCGGAAACAGCTGTATGGGTCATTGATCCGGAGAACGTACAAGATTCAAGTGAAAGCTTGGTAGCCTTGCCCGGACCGCTGTTACCGGCAAAACCACCCAAACAGGTAACATCGCCAGTAGTCGTCAAAGAAGCAGATGAAGTCACGTTACAATTATTTAATTCTATTTCAACAGCATCGCCGCTTCCACATCCGTAAATGCCGCCTACGACTCCACACTGGGCACGAGCATCAGTACCGGAAGGTAGAACAGGATATACAGTATAATCGATCTTGCCGCTTACCTTGCAATCATTAAAGACATCTGCGACCGGTTCATAAGCAATAATACCGCCGACAGACTGTGCTCCCGCTCTGACAATAATGTCACCGCTGAACGTACAGGAAGTGAGCGTGCCTTTTGCACCACCTTTATGGCCTATCATACCACCAATCCTTTCCACAGAACCGCTGACAAAACCACCGGAAGTGTAATCAAGGGTCCCGGAAAAAGTATTGTTTTTGAACGTGGCTATAGCATAATCGTTGCTTCCGATATAGCCGCCGACACGGCAGGCGCCACCGACGATCTTGATAAGCCCAGTAGTACTGACTTCGCAGTTCTCGTAAGATTTACTAGGCTGGCCTGAGGATTGGCCTACGAAACCGCCAATGTAACCATATCCATTATTTGAGGCGGATTTTTGCGTTTCCGTGTAGTCGATAGTCCCGGAGAACACACAGTGTTTGCCAATAGAATTATCGGCAAAAGTAGCAGGACATGCCGTTTTTCCGACAAAGCCGCCTATAAGACGTCCGCCGTTTGCGAACTTGATTGTTCCTCCCGATTCACATCCTTTGAATTCTACAAGTCCCGCTTTGGAATCAGTACAACCGACGAAACCGCCGACTATTTCAAGATTCGTACCTGTTGTCCATGCAGATTTGGAAGTAGTTGCATTACAATTGATACTACCTTCAAAAGTACAAGAATCAAACTTGCTTACGGAAGTGCCGGAACTCCAACCGATGAAACCTCCTACACCGAGATTGCGGCAGTTCTTGGTAATGGTGCCGGAATATGTGCAGTTGACAAACGTCACTGGCTTGCCAGTCCAAACTCCAATAAACCCGCCGACAGCATGGTTTTTAGTAGGATCTGCCGTCGAGGCCGAAGTCCAGTTGATATTGACGGAATTCTCAATGTTTTCGAGAGTAAGCGATACGGTATTACTCTGCGACTGCGCAACAAAACCTCCGCAGCAACCAGCGCTGCCTCCGG
>CACXHM010000097.1 GCA_902767465.1 uncultured Bacteroidia bacterium | reverse complement strand
ATGCAATATGTTACGACCAGGGCGATAACGGTAACAAGTACTGGAACGAAAAAGGAGGTTCAATGCGTAAAGCATTCCTGAAAGCTCCTCTCAAATTTACCCGCATCAGCAGCAAATTCTCTTATCACCGGGTTCACCCCATACATGGAGTTGTGCGGCCACATACCGCCGTGGATTATGCTGCACCGTCCGGGACTCCCGTCCATGCCCTTGGAGACGGTGTGGTGCTTTCTGCCGGATGGGGCAAAGGCGGAGCAGGTAATATGATAAAAGTCCGCCATAACAGCGTATATACCACCGGATATCTGCATTTGAAGGGGTTTGCAAAAGGAATAAAGGCGGGAGTCAGGGTTCATCAGGGACAGGTTATAGGATATGTTGGCATGACAGGATCTGCTACAGGGCCGCACCTTGATTTCCGCGTATGGAAGAACGGGACTCCGGTGGATCCTCTCAAATTGGAATCTCCTTCGGCTGAACCTATAAAAAAAGAGAATCTGCCAGCCCTGGATTCTTTGTTCCACATATACAAGACCGAAATGGACGGCCATGGAAATTAAGCCAATCGCCTGGTTCCGTTCTCCCTTATCGGACAAGTTCGGCACTCCCCGCCAGGCAGGAATCGTGTCGGGTTTGAAAGGATGGATAGAGTTTTGCGACGGGTACGAAACAGCCATGTTGGATGGGCTGGAAGGCTTTGATTATCTTTGGATCATCTGGGGCTTCAGCCTTAACAGGACAGATGTTGCAAGTGCTTCAAAGGTTAGGCCGCCACGTCTGGGAGGTAACGAAAGAATCGGGGTCTATGCTACACGTTCGCCCTACCGGCCAAACCCGCTTGGGCTGTCATCTGTAAGGATTTCTTCGATCAATGCTTCTGAAGGCACGATTGAAGTGCTTGGTGCCGATCTTGTTGACGGAACACCCATATACGACATCAAGCCTTATGTGGAGTATTGTGATGCCCATACCGGTATACGCTCAGGATTTGCCTCATGTGCACCGGACAGCAAGCTTACGGTTTCAATCCCGGACAAGCTGATTACTCAAGGTTTTGACTCAGATGAGATTTCAATTTTGAAGGAAATCCTCTCCCAAGACCCCAGGCCGGCATATCATGACGATCCTCAAAGGGTTTATGGAATGGCATATAAGGGTAAGAACGTCCGCTTCAAGGTTGAAACGGACGTTCTTACGGTACTGTCGATAGATTGATCTATGCTTTCAGGATAGGATTCCTGGCAGCACTTGTCTCATCCGGACGGCCAATGGGCGCATTATGCGGTGCTCCATGCAGTATGTCGGGATCTTCGGCCGCTTCGGCTGCAATTTTCTTCATGACAGCGATGAATTCGTCGAGGGTTTCAAGAGATTCCGTTTCCGTAGGCTCAATCATCAATGCCTGATGGAAGAGCAACGGGAAATAAATCGTAGGAGCATGGAATCCATAATCCAGCAGACGTTTAGCTACATCAAGCGTAGTGGCCCCTGCTTTCCCGTCCCTGGCACCGTCGTTAATGAGCCCGTCGAATACGAACTCATGCTTACAGACAGACGCAATAGGCAGTTTAAAGCAGTCCTTCAGCGACTCTTTGATGTAATTCGCTGAAAGTGTTGCAAGTGGACCGGCCATTTTGATGTGCTGTTTTCCGAGCATGAGGATGTACGCATAAGCACGGAGCATCACCCCGAAGTTCCCGTGGAATCCGGAAGTCCGAGGTATATTCAAATACGGAAGCACCCTCTCCCCTACGCCGACAGGGCCGCTGCCCGGACCGCCTCCGCCGTGAGGGGTCGAGAATGTCTTATGCAGATTCAAGTGCATGATATCGAAGCCCATGTCGCCCGGACGTACTTTGCCAAGCAACGGATTCATGTTGGCTCCATCATAATAAAGAAGGCCGCCACATTCATGCACAAGTTCAGCTATTTCACCGATCTGCCTTTCGAAAAGACCAAGCGTGTTGGGGTTGGTCATCATGATACCGGCAACATCAGGACCAAGCAGGGGCTTCAGGGCCTCCACGTCCACCAGGCCGTCAGCACCCGACTTGACTTCAACTATCTGAAGTCCGCATACCGCTGCACTGGCAGGGTTTGTGCCGTGTGCACTGTCGGGAACGATGACTTTGGTACGGGCATTATCGTTTCTCGCGAGATGATATTCGCGCATCAGCATCAAGCCCGTGAGTTCACCGTGAGCGCCGGCGCATGGCAGGAATGTGAAATGCTTCATGCCGGTAATTGCGGCGAGAGCGGCATCCAGACCTTCAATCACTTCGCGGGCACCTTTTACGGTTTCATCCGGCTGAAGGGGATGAAGACCGGCAAAAAGAGGATGTGAGGCAATTTCTTCGTTGATCTTGGGATTATATTTCATGGTACACGATCCCAAGGGATAGAAACCGGTATCAACACCGAAATTCATCTGGCTCAGGTTGGTATAGTGCCGCACCACGTCCACTTCGCTCACCTCCGGTAACTCCAATATGCTCTCTCTTAGCAGATGATTCGGGACGGATTCGCGGACAAAACTCTGCTCGCCAGAAAAAAGTCTCGCAGCAGTATTGTCCGTCTCTGCCGAACTCTGAACATTGCCGGGAGTTTCGGCTGCTGATAATGAGCATGAAGGCAGAGAGTACCCCGTGCGTCCAGGATGACTGAGTTCGAAAATCAGTTTATCGTAATATTTCATAACTCTACCTCCTTTACAACGGCCACCAACGCGTCAATCTCCTCTTTGGTGCGCTTTTCAGTTACGCAAAATGTCACATAGCCGTCCAATTCAAGAGCGGCAAAGAACCCTGCATCGAGCAGTTTCTGCTGCAATTTCTCTACATCTACAAGAGGCTTCAGGCAGAATTCCTTAAGGAAGGGTTTTCCAGGAAATGCTTCTTCGAAACGTCCGGTCTTGAGAAGTTCATCGTACAGATAATGTGCTCCGGCACAGGACAGTTCATTAACTTTACGCAGTCCCTCGGGCCCCATAAGTGAAAGATAAACAGTAGCCCACAAAGCCATGAGGCTCTCGTTGGAGCAAATGTTCGAGGTGGCTTTTTCACGACGGATATGCTGTTCACGAGCCTGCAATGTCAGCACGAAGCACCGTTTGCCGGAAGCGTCGCCCGCCTGGCCGACTATGCGGCCTGGAAGCTTGCGCATATATTCATTCCGGCATGCAAGAAATCCCACATACGGCCCGCCATAACAAAGAGGAATACCCAGCGTCTGTGCATCCCCCACCGCAATATCTGCACCCCATTCTGCGGGAGTCTTGAGGACTGCTAGGGCAGACGGGTCACAATACTCTATAAGAAGAGCTCCTGCGGCATGGACAGCATCCGCAATGCCAGTGAGATCCTGGATCACACCATGACGGCAGATGGAAGGAACTATTACTCCGGCTACATCCGGACCAAGTGCTGAGAGCACATCCCAGGCAAAGACCACCTCGATATCGGGATACTTCAGGTAACTGCTCACTACGTCCAGGACATTCTGCTGCAGTTTGGTTGAAACAATCACCTTGTTCCTTTTCCGGGTGCATGCAACAGCCATCCTCAAAGCCTCTGCCGCGGCGGAAGGGCCGTCATACATCGATGCATTGGCAACATCCATCCCGGTCAGCCGGCAGACCATTCTTTGCCATTCGAATATATAGCGGCGTGTTCCCTGGGAAATCTCACACTGATCTGGAGTGTAGGCCGTAAGAAATTCCGAGCGGGATGTAATGTAGGGAATTACTGCCGGAGTATAATGGTCGTATGCCCCTTGCCCTACGAATACCTTGAGTTGCGTATTCTTTTTTCCAAGGGACTCAAAGAAATCACGGACCTGCTGCTCGCTGAGAGCATCAGGAAGGTCATATTCACCCTTGTATATAAAGGGTTCCGGCACATCGGAATAGAGTTCGTCCAAAGAACGAACTCCAATCCTTTCCAACATGACGCGGATATCATCCTCCGTATGGGGGAAATATGCGAACCCTGACATATCAGTCTGCGATTTCAGCATAGGCTGCCGCTGAAAGAAGACTGTCCAGTTCACTCTTATCACTCATTTCAACCTTTATGATCCATGCGGCATAAGGATCCTCGTTGATGAGTTCAGGCTTGTCTTCGAGTTCGGTATTCACTGCGGCGACAGTGCCGGAAACAGGTGAATACAATTCACTGGACGCTTTTACGCTTTCAAGTGCACCGAAGTCCTCACCCTTGGAAACCGAATCTCCTTCGGAGGGGACATCTACATAGGTTATATCACCCATTTCAGCCTGGGCGAAATCGCTGACACCGACGATGGCGATGTTCCCGTCCACCTTAACCCACTCATGAGAGTCACTGTAGAGGAGTTCTTCTAAAATCTTGCTCATTTTTTATAGTTTGTCTGATAAAATCTTTTCTTGACCACTTCTCCGGGGAAAACTTTATGGCGGATCCGGATGTTAAGTGCAGTGCCCAATTGTGAGAATTCTGCATCTACAAGGGCAAAGCAGATGCTCTTGTCCAGAGAGATGGAATGATATCCTGTGGTGACAATGCCAACTTCTTTTCCATCCGGCAGTTCAACGGCATAACCAGCTCTGGGGATTGCTCTGTCCTGGATTTCTATCCCTACAAGTTTACGCTTTACCCCTTCTGTCTTCTGCTTGACCAAAGCATCTTTTCCAATAAACCCGGGCTTGTCCAACTTGCAGAACATGGACAGGCCGGCCATGACCGGTGATATTTCGGCGGACAGTTCGTCTCCGTAGAGAGGAAGTCCTGCTTCGAAACGTAATGTATCACGGCAGCCAAGTCCGCAGGGAATCACGCCGGCCGCGAGGAAAGTCTTCCACAAATCGACCGTGGCCTCCGGGACTGCATAAATCTCAAATCCATCTTCACCCGTGTAACCGGTGCGGCTGACAATAGCACGCTTCCCATAGAGTTCAAAGTCGGTAAAATGATAAAAAGCAAGCCCCGAAAGATCGAAACCCAGAACTTTCGTCACAATCTGTTCCGCGGCAGGCCCCTGAACCGCAACCTGTCCCCAGTTATCGGAATCATTGAGAATTCCAACTTCAAAGCCATCGGCGTTGCGGATTATCCACTCGTAATCTTTGTCGATATTTGCAGCATTTACCACGAGAAGATATGAATCGGGAGCATATTCCTTGTAAACAAGGAGGTCGTCAACTGTTCCACCGTCCGGGTACAGCATCATTCCATAAAGAATCTGACCATCTTCCATTCCTCGGATATCGTTGGTGAAGATGTGGTTCAAGAATTCTGTAGCCTGCGGACCATTGATAAAAATTTCACCCATGTGAGAGACATCGAAAATGCCGGCTTTGTTCCTTACGGCATTATGCTCCTCGATAATGGATGAATACTGAATGGGCATGTCGAAACCCGCAAAAGGACTCATTTTGGCTCCAAGGGCGACGTGCTCGCCATGGAGACATGTGGTTTTAAGTTGGTTATCCATAGTGTGTTATCGCCTAAGAAGTTCGAGATCTTTCTTAAGTATGATTTTCGGATCCATCATTGAAACTTTCTGAAACAGCTGGATCTGACGGCCGAGGGACAGGTAAACCTTGTTTTCATGTCCGCCCTTGCGCCACCATTTGTAGAATCCGACGGGATCGTTTTCGAAAGGAATGCTTGCAACGATCCCGGTACTGTAGCCGGGGTAATCGATAACAAGCTTTAGACCTACATAACGTTTGTAGTAATCCGGATCAGCCTTGCGCAGCTTGCTATCAAGAGGACGGAAAATCTCCATGTCGTCGACTTTCAGCACCTTTTCCTTTACGATCATCTTATGGATGCGAACCGGATCCTCAAGGATCCAATACCCCATCTTCAAGGTCTTGGGTCCTTCATCGGTGTCGAGGGTGAGCTCGTCAGCCGAGAAGTAAGTTTTCTCAGGATCCAGGGGGAAAAGTTGTTCTGCAGCCATATTTTGCTTTTTTGCAACTCACAAAAGTAGCTTTTTTTTTGGATTTTTCCTAATTTTGAAACGCATGAATTCGTATTTGGTGCATATGAGCAGCCTCTTTTCCGATGAATGCTGGTCGCCGGAAAATGTATTGCATATCGACCTTCAGAACCTGAACGGCACTACATGCTATTGTGACCCGGATTCTGAAGCAGCTATTGTTCAGGCATTTGAGCCATACCCGCTCAAGGCCTTGCATTGGATAGACGGAGGAGATTACCACTATCTGACCGATATCTGGATGCGGAAACTCTCCATTCCAACGGAAATGGTTCTTTTCGACCATCATCCGGATGATCAGGAACCGGCCTTTGGGGCAGACATACTGTCTTGCGGCGGGTGGGTTGCACATTCCAGGAAATCAAATCCGATGCTGCGGAACGATTCGTCCAACATATACATCAGCATCGACCTGGATTATCTGTCAGTCGAATATGCCCGGACAAACTGGGACCAGGGAACAGCATCCCTGGATCAGTTGCTCGGGGAACTGGAGTCTGTAATGAGAGGAAAAACGATTGCAGGGATAGACATTTGTGGCGGAATAACAGCCGCACAGGGAGGTAAGGCAAGCGATTTCGAAATCAACCGCCGCACGAGAAATATCCTGATGGACTTTTTTCAGAAATACTAAAGCAAGTTCGACAACTGCTCATAGTATTTTTTCGAAACCGGGATACTGGGAATGTCATCCACATCCATTTCGGCGAATACAAGGCTTCCTGTATCTTTACGAAGCACCTTGACGTGCTGGGGATTGATGAAATAGGAACGATGGCAACGAACCATTGAATGCTGTTCAGCAATTGCTTCGAGAGAGCGCATCGTTGCACGAAGAACATATTTTTTTGTCTTTCCCCCTTCTATGTAATAGATGTTTACATAATTCTCTTCAGCTTCAATAAGCACCACAGCACTTTGTGCAATCATCAACTTGGGCCTCTGGTAGATATCAACGAAACGAATCAGTGAGCCGTCGTCTGAATAATCCTTGCT
>CACXHM010000096.1 GCA_902767465.1 uncultured Bacteroidia bacterium | reverse complement strand
TATTCTGAAATCCAGATGGGCACCTTCTCCCCGGAGAGCGGATTAATACCGTAAGATCCTGAGAACACGCCCGTTACAGTCTTAGTCTCAGCAATACGCTCACGCTCTGTTTTCTTTTTAACCTCTTTGATATACGCTGCTACAGCCTCTTTTTGCGAAGCTGCCGTAAGTTCATCAACCAGTTCGCTTTCCGGTGCGAGAACCATGAAGGTCACGCCGAAAACGGTATCCGCCCTTGTAGTAAAAATGGTAATCGGCTTGTGGCGGCCTTCACAAACGGTGTCAAACACCATCTCTGTTCCTTCGCTCTTTCCTATCCAGTTACGCTGCATCTCCTTCAGGGAATCGGTCCAGTCAAGCGTATCCAGAGAATCCAACAGGCGTCCGGCGTATGCAGAAACCCGAAGCTGCCACTGCGTCATCTTTTTCTGCTCGACCGGAAAACCGCCGCGCACCGAAAGGCCGTCTTTCACCTCGTCATTTGCAAGCACTGTTCCAAGGCCCTCGCACCAGTTCACTGATGTTTCGCCCTGATAAGCAATGCGATAACGCATAAGGATGTCGGATTTCTCCTTTTCAGTGGCTTTTTTCCAAATCTCAGGAGTAATGTCTTCATATCCTGTGGATTCGAACTTCGCAATCAATTCAGTTATCGGACGGGCCTTATCCATCTGCGGATCGTACCAGCTCTTGAACATGCGGATAAAAGCCCATTGCGTCCACTTGTAATAGTCGGGGTCGCAAGTGCGGAAAGACCTGTCCCAATCAAAAGAGAAGCCGATACGGTCCAGCTGGCTGCGATAACGCGCCACATTCACCGTGGTGGTTTTCTCCGGGTGTTGTCCGGTCTGGATAGCATACTGCTCCGCAGGCAGTCCGAAAGCGTCGTATCCCATGGGGTGAAGGACATTGAACCCCCTGAGCCTTTTGTAGCGGGCATAGATGTCGCTGGCAATATAGCCGAGAGGATGTCCTACGTGCAGACCGGCCCCGGAAGGGTACGGAAACATATCCAGCACATAAAACTTCGGCTTTGACGCGTCCTCAACAGTCTTATACGTTTTTTCGGCGGCCCAGCGGCTCTGCCATTTTTGCTCAATCTTTCGGAAATCGTAATCCATATATCTCTATTTTCTCTTATGCTTTTTCTTTTCGAGCCTGAAATCAACAAGCAGCGACAATTCAGTGCGGACAGGTTTTCCGCTTACAAGTCCCGGTTTCCAGTCGGGAGACGCGGAAACAACCCTCACAGCTTCATCTTCAAGAGAAGAGTGGGGGCCGCGCACAGCTTTGACGGAACCGACATGTCCTTTCTCATCTATTACAAATTCAACAAGCACACTCCCCTGGATTCCATTATCAAGAGCGTACTGAGGATATCTGAGATAGGTATAAACCCATTTAGCCAGGAAGTATGACGGATTTCGCACACCGAGAAAAGAAGGCTTGACGTCGCAGTCCTCAAAAGAAACTGTCGGTATTTCCTGAATCTCCCTTGGGTAATAACTCGGCGCGGGAGCAGCATCGAGGGCCAGCACATAGTTATACAGGTACTCGCACTGGCGCGAGAGTTCATCGAACTCTAACGGATCTATGCCGGTACGGTAGGCAGTGCCGGGTCCGGACGTAGTAAAAAAGGCGGAAGGAATCTCCAGAGCCTGGAAAGAACGATGGTCGGACTGAGCCGGTTCCTGTGCACAAATAACGGGCTGTGCCGCCTGCATGGTATTTTGAAGACGCTTGGCCAGACGATCCATATCCGCATTGGAACCTGAATACATGAAGAAGCCCCTGTTGGGGTTGTCGAAATAGTCGAGACCTACGTAAGCATCAATCTGCGGCACATCGGTAAAGGCCCTGTTGAGAAAATACCAGGAGCCTGCATCCGATTCGGAAGAGCCGCCAAAGGCAGCGAAGATGATGGAATGACGGAGCAACTCCCTGCTACGGCAAAGCTTTCCGGCAAGACGCAGCAGAACGGCGAGACCGGTAGCGTTATCGGCCGAAAGACGGCTTCCTACAACAATATAATGATTGCGCACGTCCTTACCATAACCGGCAAGGCCGCCGACCACATTGCGGAAGGTTACGGTATCGCCCTGAGGCCTCCGGATCCCAAAATGAGTATAGCTGTCACTGCCGAAAACATCCACGCCAGTCTCAGACATGGCGCCGGAAATGTACTCCGAAAGGCTTTCCTCGTTTTTACGGGCAGAAGATGCCGCGACATATTCCCTCAGCACCGAGGCATCGTCGCCATCGTACAATTCTTCATATCCCTGCGAGTTTGCAAGCACCGGCAGGAACAAAAACAGAAAGAAGAATATACGCTTCATCTTATTCATTCACCAATATCCACATATCCTTAGGACAGAATTCCTCCTGCTTTACCCTGGAGAGATTCGACCACAGACCGGAGAGGGAATCCGTCCCCGCCACCCCTACAGCGGTAAAACCGTTGCCGTAGGGAATCTTTACGACATCGTAGCCGGCCTTTTGCACCTTTGCAGCAAGCCACGATGCATTATCGGAGGAGGAAAAAGCTCCTGCAATGATATAGTAACGCTTGTCGAGTCCCGAAGCCTTTGCCCTGCGAAGCGTTGAGAACGGAAGGATCAACTCTCCGGACTCCTTGATGCGATCCAGCATTTCAAGAGAATCCGCGGCTGCCTTCTCGATGCGCCTCAGGGAATCGAGCCGCGCCTGATGGGCGGCCTGCTCCCGCAGAATGGCTTCACGCTTCAGCTCTATTTCTGCCGAGGTGGGACGCCCGGCCAAACGCCTGAAAAAATCGCATCCCGACAGCGTCATAAGCCCGAGCAGACATAAGAATATGGCCGAAACAAACCTTCTCTTGTACATAATCTGCGAATTTAATAAAAAGAATCAATCCACAGCATCGAAGGCCTTCACAATCTTGCTGACAAGAGGATGGCGGACGATGTCGCGGTCATCGAAAAAGATGCATTCCACCCCCTTGAGACCTTTCACCAGATCGATTCCCCGCAGCAATCCGGAATCTTCGCGATGAGGAAGGTCAATCTGCGTAGCGTCGCCGGTGACAAGGAATTTGGCATTGGTGCCCATACGGGTGAGGAACATTTTGAGCTGACCCATATTTGTGTTCTGGGCCTCGTCCAGGATCACACAGGCCCCGTCGAGAGTGCGCCCTCGCATGTAGGCCAGAGGAGCAATCTGAATAGTGCCTCCTGCGATGAATTCCTGCAGTTTGCGGGAAGGAATCATATCGCCAAGGGCATCATAAAGTGGCTGCAGGTACGGATCCAGTTTGTCTTTCAAGTCTCCCGGAAGGAAACCGAGCCTTTCTCCCGCTTCCACCGCAGGTCTTGTCAGGATGATGCGCCTCACTTCCCGATTCTTGAGAGCGCGCACCGCAAGGGCAATAGCGATATAGGTCTTTCCCGTACCGGCCGGGCCTACCGCGAAGACAAGATCGTTGTTGAAATATGCTTTTACCATCCGTTCCTGATTGGCATTGCGTGCCCGGATTGCCTTTCCCTCGTTGGTATGGACTATAACGGCGTTTCCGTGCTCGGCAAGCACCGGAGCGGAGGTGATCCCTGAAAAAAGATCCTCGACATCATACACGGTGAGGTTCAATTTACGCGAACGCACCGCAGTGAGCTGCTTAAGTTTCTGCTCAAAATCAGCAATTTTGTCTGCAGGTCCGTCCATGCTGAGTTCATTACCTTTACCGGAAACCTCGAGCCCCGGATAATAAGTGCAGAGTTCGTTCAGGATGCGGTTGCCAGGACCGAGAATACTTACCGGGTCGGCAGTGTCCAGCGTAATGGTTTTCTTCATTCTATACCTGTAGTTTTTTTCACTCTTTCAAGGGTTCGGATCATGTTGTCATAGTCGGACGGATTCTTCCACTCGTCTCGCTTCCCTATCCATTCATCAACGACTATGGTTGTGTAATTGTCTGTCCTCGTGCCGGGAAGGTTGCACCAAAGAAAGACAAGTTCCGGATCAAGTAACTTCCGTTCTCCTGTAAGGGGCGCATTCACCAGCGTCAGTTTCACGGCCAGTTCCAGGCGGGTATTCGGAGCGCTCATATTCGACACTGCATTCCCTATGGAATAAACAACCGGAACACCATTAATATGCGTGGTGTCCTGCACCACGTGCGGATGGGCACCAACAATGGCATCGGCCCCCATCTCGACCAGCGACACAGCCCATTCTTCCTGCGAACGGTTATGCCTGAGCGAATACTCATCTCCCCAATGCGGCAGAACTATCACAAAATCCGCGAAGGCCCTTGCGCGCGCCATTTGGGCAGATATCGTCTCCTTGTTCATACGGTTCACCTTCGGATACTCCGAATCCGGCCCCACATTGGTTCCATATGTAAAATTAACAAGAGCAATCCTGATTCCTTTCACATTTAGTATAAGAGGATTGTTTCTCGCAAACTGCTCCTTGTCGAGTCCGCTCCCCGTGAATACATCGTATCGTCCAAGGGTTCTCCTGAGTCCTTTGGAACCTTTGTCCAGCACATGGTTGTTTGCAGTCATCAGCACATCGATTCCTGCAGCCATAATGCTTTCGAGGTAGGAGTCCGGAGCACTGAATGCGGGGTACCCCGTATAGGGAGGCCCCGCAAGCGTAAATTCAGCACCGGCTATGGACATGTCCGCCTCCGACAGCATAGGTGCTACTGCGGAGAGAAAAGCGGAATGGTCGTATTCCATCTGCGCACTGTGCATCATTACATCACCTATGATGCAGATACTCACAGTGTCCGAAGGGACCGTAACCGCACTTCATTTGTCTTTACCCAGGAGTGCGTTGTATTTGTCGTACTTGGCCTGATATTCAGGGTCGTCGCGGAAACGGAAGCATGCGTTCTTGATGTATTCCGCAACGGTGAGCTTGATATCATTGTCCTTTGTAACTTCGAATGCTTTCTCGAAGGGTTCGATACTGTCTTTCAGAGACTTCTGGAACTCGGCCACGAGAGCCATGTATTTGGCATCGTCATATTCGTTATTGGCCTGCTCCGATATCTCCGCAGCGCGGTTATAGAGATAAACGCCCTTTCCGATATATCCATACTCATACTCGGGATTGATCTCGCAGCACTTGTCATATGCGGCGAAGGCCTCTTTCACCTGAGGAGGGTCGAGTTTAAGACGAATGTTTCCTTCCACATACCAAAGCGAGGCATTTCCGGGTTCATTGCTCTTTGCAACGTCGAGCAGTTCAAAAAGCCTGTCTGTGCTTCCACCGTTGTTGGTGTAGTAGTTGATAAGGCCTATGAGGATGCTCTGGCTCTTGGGATAATTCACAAAACCATCCTCAAGATACTTGACGCTGAGTTCTTTATTGCCTTCTTTTTCGGCGATGGTTGAAAGACGTGCATAAACATCACCGTCCTCTCCATAATACTTGTGTTCAAGGCATTGATCGAAGAAAACTTTTGACCTTTCAACATCACCTGCAATCCATGCGGTAAGACCGGCATTATACATTGCATTGGTGTCCAGCTGGTTATAGGGAGCCGTCTGGGATGCCTTGAGCGCAGCCTCAAAGTATTTCGAAGAAAGTGCGAAATCCTGGAACTGATAGGCATTA
>CACXHM010000095.1 GCA_902767465.1 uncultured Bacteroidia bacterium | reverse complement strand
GTCTTTTGTCGCCGAGCACCCGTCAGCCCCGGTCCGTTTGAACGTCTTCTGCGAATCGGACCATCACATTGCAGCCGGAACGTTTTATAAAGACCTGATCATCGGTCAGTTCGATCAGGATCTTGAATGGCTGCTGGAAGGCGGGGAGTAATCTTTATTTCAACAGTGCGTGGGAGCTTGTCATTGCAGCGGGATTCAGGGCTGCATCAAGTTTCTCTTTTGTCATGAGGCCATGCTCCAACACAAGGTCATATACGCTGCGTCCCGTCTCCAAAGCTTCCTTGGCCACTTTCGTGGATGATTTGTAGCCGATGTAGGGGTTGAGCGCAGTCACGATGCCGATGGAGTGTTTTACCATTTCGAAGCAGTGGTCTGCGTTCACCGTGATACCATCGATGCATTTTGTGCGGAGAGTGTCCATGGCATTGCGAAGCCAGGTAATGCTCTCCAGGATGCTCTGGGCAATTACAGGCTCCATCACGTTCAGCTGAAGCTGCCCGGCTTCTGCGGCGAAGGCTACGCAGGTGTCGTTTCCTATCACCTTGAAACATACCTGGTTGGTGACTTCGGGAATAACGGGATTGACCTTTCCGGGCATGATGGAAGACCCCGGAGCCATTGCGGGCAGATTGATTTCATGCAGGCCGCAGCGGGGCCCGGAGGCCATGAGTCGGAGATCGTTGCATATCTTGGACAGTTTCACTGCAAGGCGCTTGAGCGCGGCGGAGTAGCTGACATATGCTCCGGTATCGGGAGTGGCTTCCACCAGATCGGGAGCCTTTTCGAAACTGTCACCGGTGAATTCACTGAGACGCTTGGTGCAAAGTTCGGCAAAACCGGGAACAGCGTTCAGGCCGGTACCGATAGCGGTGCCGCCCATATTGATTTCCTTGAGCAGAACCACGTTTCGCTGCAGGTTCGCCACCTCTTCTTCAAGATTGTTTGCAAAAGCATTGAATTCCTGCCCGGAAGTCATTGGCACAGCATCCTGCAGCTGGGTGCGCCCCATTTTGATAATATCCTTGAATTCCTCCCCTTTGGCGCGGAAAGAAGCAATAAGGGCCTTGAGGGCCTCTTCGAGCTGTCGGTTCATGCGCACGAACGTGTAACGGAACGCTGTCGGATAGGCGTCGTTGGTGGATTGGGCACAGTTTACGTGGTCGTTTGGAGAGCAGTACTGATACTCTCCTTTTTTATGACCCATCAGTTCCAGGGCGCGGTTTGCGATAACCTCGTTTGCATTCATGTTTACCGATGTCCCGGCGCCGCCCTGCATCATGTCCACCGGAAACTGGTCGTGCAGTTTGCCGGCCACGATCTCCTTGCAGGCTGCAATGATGGCGTCAGCAATCTTGGGATCCAGCACTCCGAGTTCGCTGTTGGCGGCCGCCGCTGCCATTTTTACGTAGGCAATGGCCACTATGTATTCGGGATAGTGGTACATGCGTGTAGTGGAAATCTGGTAATTATTGAGTGCCCTCTGCGTCTGTACACCGTAGTAAGCATCTGCAGGAACCTGAAGTTCACCGATCAGGTCGCTTTCGACCCTGAATTTTTTTTCAGACATTTTCGATATATTTTATTCTGTGTTTCTACGTATTACAAATCTAATAATTATTTTTGCACATATGAAAAAAATATTGACCATAGCACTTGCTTTGCCGCTTTTTGCCTTTGTTCATACGGCAGAAGCGCAGATTCTTTCCCCTATATTCGGACAGACCGACAAGGCTGTCCTGACGCTCAATGACGGGACTGTAATCGAAGGATACAATCGCCTTACCCTCGATTTCGGAGCAGTTGTGGGCATAAGCGAAACCACCAACGGTTCTTTCAAAACCTATTACTCGAAGGATATCAAGTCGCTCGACCTCTACCCTCGGAAGGGTGATGCCATACACTACGAGACCACCCTTGCCACCAGGTTCAATTCCGCTTTTGCCGGCGGCAGGGTAAGCATACATTCGATTCCCCTGATCCTGCAAGTGGTGTTCGAGGGTGAAAATGTGACGGGATATGTGTTGGACATGGATACCAATGACGAGGAGAATACCTATAAGCGGACATATTATTACTATTATAAGGTGAAAGGCGCCGAGTTTGCGGAGATTTACTGGGAGAAAGATTCCAATATGCTCCTGCAGTCGGGCCCCGGCATGAAAGAACAGCTCAAAAAGGAATTCGGAGCCTGGCCCGAAGTGGTGAATTGGATAGACAGCAAGGAATACAAACCAAAAGCCTTTACAAAGAATCCGCTGATCGTCCTTGAAATACTGGATACTGTGCTGGACAAGGCGGCATCCGCTGGTGAATAATGGTTAAACACGTATATTCCCTCGTATGTTTTGCGGTTCTGGTTGCCGGAGCCGTTTCGTGCCGGAATAAT
>CACXHM010000094.1 GCA_902767465.1 uncultured Bacteroidia bacterium | reverse complement strand
GAACCTTTCAGTATAATGGCTGTCATAAAGAGTCCAGTCATAAACTCCTCCTCCGGCAATTCCGCAGCAGAAATGCTCAGGATACCTCATCAGGAGCATCGCAGTCATAGTGCCTCCGAAAGAAAAGCCTTCAACTCCAATATGACGTCCATCCACATAAGGAAGCGACCCGGCCCACTGTGCCCAGGTAACGAAATCCTCTACAGGCACTGTGCATAAATCCTTGAACACCAAATCCCTGCCAGCACGACCGGTATGTCCTGCAGCACGGCAATCCGCAACTATATGGATAATACCGTTCTCACTCCACCATTGGTCGGGCTTACGCCATCTGTCCGTAACGTAAGCGGTATTCGGGCCACCGTATATCTCAAAATGAACGGGATACTTTTTTGAAGGATCAAAATTCAGCGGATATAGCACGCTTGCAAACATATCCTGACCATCGGAAGCCTTGATCGACACTATTTCCGGAAGTGCTTCATGCGATGCATCCTCCCCATCCTTGATGCTTCCCGGCGCCCTGTCAGACCATTCGAAAGGTTTGGTGCGACTGTTGGAAAGTTTAGCATAAACATTTGTCATCCCCTTGGAGAACCATGCACTTTCCACATTGTATTCCAAAGGTGTCATCCTTTTGATCTTTCCTCCTTTTGAAAGCTTATAAAGGCACGAACGCACCCTGGAATCCCTTTGGGCTATAAAGTACAGATCACCGTGCTTTTTGTCGAATTTCTGCAGCCGGACCCGCCAGTTAGGCCCATCCGTAAGACGGCGGAGTGTCTTGCCGTCATAGGAAAGGAAATATATCTGCTCCCAGCCAGTTTCAAAATCCCGGGCCATATACAAACCCTTCTCCGAAAACAGCATCCCCTCTATCCAATTAAGCCAGGTATCGCTGTCTTCCGAATAGGTCAGCGTCTTGCTGCCATCACGGGAATCCACGCGGAAGAGGTCCAGATGCTGTTGTACCCTGGGTTCCCGCTGGACGTATAGATAACGGCTGTCGTCGCCCCAGAAAGGAGTACCGAAATACTGGTCTTCCTCCTCATTGAAATCGGCCTTCACTATCTTGCAGGCAGCATCCGTCAAATCAACAAAGCATATCCTCACCCGGGGATTGGGCTCTCCCACTTTCGGATAGCGCGTGAGCGTAAGTTTTCCGTCCTGCCCCGCGGCAGAGTATATGGGAAAAACAGGGACGTCGCTTTCATCAAAACGATAAAATGCAAGTTTGCGCGAATCAGGGCTCCACCAGAATGCTTTGTATTTCGAAGCGCGTCCAAAGATCTCTTCGTAGTACACCCATGATGCCCGACCGTTCAACACCGTTTCGGAGCCATCCGAAGTGAGCTGGATATCTGCTCCGGAAGCCTTTTCGTGAACATACAGATTCCCGTCCAGGGTATAGGCATAGCGTGTAGAATCCGGCGACCAGGTCAGATTCAACATCGCGGTAATCAGGCAGAAAAGGAGTTTCATACAAAAAATTTATCCGGGAAATTTACAAGATACACTTTTTCTACTGCACGCGTAATTGCAGTGTAAAGCCATTTAAGGTCATCCAGCGTCTGTTCCTCCATCCAGAACGGACAGTCGATGAATACGCATGCCCACTGGCCACCCTGTGATTTATGGCAGGTTATTGCCTGTGCATACTTCAACTGGAGTGCATTATAGTAAGGGTCTTCGCGTACTGCTTCATAACGGGCTTTTTTCGAAGCAAGATGAGCATAATCCTCCGATACGCCCAGCCAAAGCGCATTCTGCTGCTCATAAGTGAGAGACGCGGATTCGCTTTGAAGGGTATCCAGGCACACCTTGGCCGAAATCTCCCTTTCATCATAGTCGGGGAAATTAAGGACGGCATCGGCGAAATGCAGTCCGTAGCGTTCTTCGTAGTTTCTGATACGCTGCAGCTTGGCCATGTCGCCGTTGGCGATATAATCCATTCCGTCAACGTCCTTAACGAACTGATAGCAATTCTTGACTATCATGAGAGAATCTCCCCGAACCAGCTGATCTTCCTTATACTGCACCTGGGCGCGAATGCCCAGATTATATCTTATTGCCCGTTTGTTGGAGCGGCACAGGATGATGGTGTCGTCCTCCCCATATTTGGAGTAGGCGGATGAAAGGGTGTCGATCAGGGCACTTCCGCCTATCCTGCTTATATCCGGACTGTTCGAAAGATCGAGATGAAATCCTGAAAAAATCTCCTGCCCCGAAGAGATAAGACTGCGGAGCATGGTGGCATTGCGAAGTATTCCGGACTCACGGGCCTGTCTTACCACAGTAGTGAGTTCCGCATGCATGACTCCACCGAAAGCGTCCATGAACGACGAATCCAGGGCAGGGCTTGCATCAAGCCCTACTGGCGGCAATTGTGCAGCGTCACCAAGCATTATCAGCCGGCAATCAACACCTGCACGCACGAAATTCACCAGGTCTTCGAGAAGATTTCCACTTCCGAAAGCTGCACTTCCCTGATGCTGGGCATCATCTATTCCGATAAGCGACACTTCATCCACGACGAAGAGCGTGTTGCGTGCCTTGTTAGGAGCCAGGTTGAACTGTCCAAATCCGTCCGCCCCGACACTTTTCTGCCTGTATATATGCTTGTGGATGGTGAATGCAGGTCGTCCTGCAACTGCCGAAAGCACTTTTGCAGCCCTTCCGGTAGGTGCCAGAAGTACTGTTTTCAATTTGAGGTCTTCGAGAGCTTCTATCACGGAAGCAATTGCCGTAGTCTTGCCGGTGCCGGCATAGCCGTTCACGACAAGTATATCCGCATCATCCCCGGTAAGAAAACCCGCTATGGTATGAAGCAACTGCTCCTGACACGAGGTGGGTTCATATTCCAGCCTGCGGAGAAATTCTTTGAAAAGGAATGTACTCCGGTCCGTCATCTGGATTTGCGACTAAACAGGAAAGAAGCGACTGCAAGCACAGGATAGATTTCCACACGTCCCATGAACATATCAATCGAATACATGAATTTTGCCATGGTAGGCTCCAGGTTGTAGTTTCCCAGAGACCCTATGCTGCCGGCAGCGGGACCCACATTGTCGAGGCAACTCAGCGTACCCATTATGGCATTGCCGTTCTCTGCACCGAAGGCCAGGCAAAGCAGGATGGATATGATGAAAATCATGAAAAAGACAGCGACATAGAGCACGTGCGGTTCAACGTCATCATCGCCAAGATGCTTGCCGTTCAGCCTGACTTCCCCTACCCAGGAAGGATTCAGGGACCTGCGGATATGTACCCACAAGCTCTTGAAAACCAGCAGCACACGGTCGGCCTTCAGACCGCCGGTGGTGGATCCTGCCATACCGCACATCATTCCCATTACCATTATGAGCACCGAAGGGAACATAGGCCAGGTGCTGTTGTCGCAAATTGCAAGTCCGCATGTGGAAGTGTAGCTCAGCACCTGGAAAGCGCCGTCAAGAAGCGCGCTGTCAAGCGAATGATTGACGCCATTACTCCATAAAGCTATGGAAACGGCAAGCGTTCCTGCCAGCAGATAGCCAGTATAAAACTTGAAGACGTCGTTATTGAAAGGCTTGAACGACTTGGTGACCACGGCAACGTACAACATCCCGAAATGCAGCGACGAAGCATACATGAAAAACATGGTCACAAGTGTAACCGGCAGCGATCCAAAGGAGGCTATCGACATGTTTCTGGTACTGAACCCACCCGTAGCGCACACGCTGAAGGTATGGCAGATGGCATCGAATGCCGGCATGCCTGCCAACAGATACAGGATGAACGCAAGCACGTTCATTCCGAGGTATATGGAAGAGAAAATATAAACGGTTTCATTCGCCCTTGCATTATAAGAATCCTTAGAAAGCGAGGACAATTCCATGTTTGTGAGCCGCAGCCGCATGGGGCTGGAACTCGGAATGATCAAGAGCAAAAAGACCACGACTCCCAAGCCGCCGATAAAATGGGTGGCACTGCGCCAGAAAACCAGGGCCTTGGGCAGGGCTTCCACATCTTCCAGAATGCTGGCTCCGGTAGTAGTAAAGCCGGAAACGCTTTCAAACCAGGCGTTTATTACAGTGAACGGACCTCCCCAGAGCACATATGGAAGCATTCCGAAGACAAAAGACAAGAGCCACGACAGCACGATGATCACATATCCCTCCCGCATGCTTATCGCTCCCGTCTTACGCACGAAAATAAAAGGGAATATACCGGAAATGAAGGTCAGCAGGAAACTGATGGACAAAGGGGCTATAGCCGTATCTTCTCCATCAAGAATAGCGATCAGAAGCGCCGCAAGCATGAACAACGCACTCACAAGGAGTGCGAAACCCACATTTCTGCTGATGGTTTTCCAGTTCATTTCTTCATTGCAGATATACGCTTCTTCAAAAGCTTGTTCTCCGCACTTATGTCCTTGATGGAATCATTAAGCTCGGAAAGCTGGTCATCCCCATCGAATGAAACCGAATAATCCCTCCCGTGAGAACGGTAATTCCGGAGTCCTGAAAGCATCTTGTACATTGGCCCGGCATAGTAGGATTCAAGGAAGAACATCAGCATAAGCACCAGCAGAAGCCCGACTCCGACGGCAACGATTCCAGGAATAATGCTCCTGTAGAAAGTTCCCTCAAAGGTTACCGAGTTGTCGGCAAGCTGTTCGTAGATGGCAGACGACAGGGCGTCTATGTCGTGACGGAGCCTGCGGTAACGCGGCTGGAGCCGCTCGAAAAACCAGGACCTGGTGTCAATGAAATCGGATTGCAGGACATCTTCAAGTTCGAAAGAGGTGAGCATGTATGCCGCATAGGCGTACTGTACGGAATCGGCAAGGTGCGCGACCCTGGTGTTTGGAGCCTTGGAGCGAAGACTGTCGCAGCGGGCAGCAAACACGGCTTCATCGAAATGCGGACGGTGTATTGATGTCTCGTCTCCTACAACGGCAAGCACCGAAAGGTTGTAGCCGTTGGCCTCTTCAGAAAGCTTCTGGGCTGCATTGATGCTCTCGATATTGTCTGCTATCATGTCTGAAATATAGGAACTCATCCTCCTGTATTCCAAGACAGAAATCATACTCGACACCAACAGAACCAGTGCTATGGCACTCAGGCTCAAGTATAATTTTGCTTTCAGAGACAATCTCTTTGACTTCATTTTTTAAAAAATTTTAAAAAACATTTACAAATATACTGATATTTTCTTAAATTTGTAGAAATATGACCACTCTGCAAAAAGGAATATTGGACCTGTGCATCAGCCATGGAGACTGCAGCATTGCCGACATCAGCAAGCAACTGATGGTCAGCGTGCCCACGGTAACCAAAACAATATCCGAACTTTCCCAACTCGGTTATATACAGGAAAAAGGAAAGGTCGGTACCAGCGGCGGACGTCGTCCCAACACATTCGGACTCAATCCGGAGGCCGGCTTCTTTCTTGGAGTTGACGTAGCCCGTCAGCACTTCCATGTGGCAATCTCCGACTTCAGCGGCAAGATACAGTTCTTTATACAAGACATTGAATTCGTACTTGAAGCCAACGCAGACTCATTCCGCACCATGTGCAAGAAAATCCGCGAAGTGGTCGATGGCTCGTCCATAGCCTGGAACATGGTCCTTGGCGTAGGCATCAGCTTATCCGGAAGAGTCAACCCAGAAAAAGGCTTCAGCCTGTCGTATTTCGTCAGCGACAACATTCCCCTGGGGGATATTTTCCGCCGTGAACTCGGCGCTCCGGTAAGCATAGAAAACGATTCACGCGCAATGACTTACGGAGAGTACGTCTCTCTTGGAAAGGACGCAGACCCGGATCTTCTGTTCATCAACCTCAGCTGGGGTCTGGGAATGGGAATGATATTGGATGGGAAACTCTATTACGGAAAATCCGGTTTCTCCGGAGAATTCGGGCACTTTCCCCTGCTCGACAACAACAAAATCTGCCGTTGCGGCAAGATAGGCTGCCTGGAAACGGGCGCCTCCGGTTCGGCTCTCACAAAGTGGATTACCGACCGGCTCAAGGAAGGCCGCAGATCTTCGCTCTCGAATATATGGAAGGCCAACGGAGAAATCACGCTCCAGAATGTGCTGGACGCTGTCGAAGATGAAGATGTGCTTGCCATCGAAGGGATAGGTTCAACCGGAGAAACCCTTGGGCGCGGCATTGCCGGACTGATCAATATCTTCAACCCGGGTCTTGTCATTATCGGCGGACGATTGATAGTAGGACGCGACTACCTCATGCTCCCAATTCGTACTGCTGTCAACAAGTATTCACTCAGCAAGGTCAGCGCCGACACGCGCATCCGCTTCTCGCGGCTCGGAAGAAGTGCCGCCGCCATAGGCGACTGCCTGCTCTCAAGAAAAAAATTCCTCGAACAGTTATGAAAAAGTTCCTGCTCCTTTGCGCCACCCTGCTGCTCAGCGTGGCTGTTGCTTCGTCTCAACCGCTTCTCACCAGAGACAATATCCCTGAAGTGGTAAAAGCAATGACCATTCAGGAAAAGGCATTGCTGCTGGTAGGGATCCAGATGAACAAAGGGGGTTTTGCAGGAAAGTATCTGGAAGGCACCGGTGGTGCTACATATCCATTCGAGAAATACGGCATTCCTTCCATAGTGCTGATGGACGGACCTGTGGGAATCAGGCTCAGCGAACAGAACCGTACCACGTGTTTCCCTACCGGTCTGCTGAGCGCTTCATCGTGGGACAAGAACATGGTTTATACTCTTGGGGAAGCCATCGGGGAAGAGTGTCTCGACATGGGGTGCGACGTCATCCTCGGCCCTGGCATGAACCTGCTGCGGAATCCTCTCAACGGCAGGAACTTCGAGTATTTTTCGGAAGATCCGGTACTGTGCGGACAGATAGCAGCTGCATTTGTTAACGGGGTCCAGTCCAAGGGTGTAGGAACTTCCGCAAAACATTTTGCAGCAAACAACCAGGAGACCAACCGTCTCGACTGCGACTCCCGCGTGAGCGAAAGGGCGCTCCGCGAGCTTTACCTGAAGGCTTTTGAAATCTGTATCAGGGAGTCCGATCCATGGACTGTCATGTCTTCGTATAACTATCTCAACGGAGAATACACCCAGGAAAGCCACTGGCTGCTGACAGAAGTCCTACGGCACGAATGGGGATGGAACGGACTGGTGATGACCGACTGGACCGGCAGGCGCAATACGCCCAGACAAATCCATGCCGGATCCGACCTGCTGATGGGAGGAAATCCATCACAGACAGCCCACATCCTTGAGAGTCTCGAAAACGGAAGCCTTTCCATGTCCGACCTCGACCTCGCAGTCACGAGAGTCTTGGAACTGATTGTTAAAACTCCTGCTTTCCGGGGCAACAAACCAAGCCTCTCCCCCGATCTCAAAGCCCATGCCCAAACAGCACGCGATGCAGCTTCCGAAGGAATGGTCCTGCTCAAGAATAACGGAGTACTTCCCGTTTCCGGGTGCCGCGCAGCCCTTTACGGAGTTTACTCCTACGACCTCATCCAGGGAGGAAACGGAGCAGCTCTCGTTTACTCGCCTTATGTTTCGCAGATCAATGACGCCTTTGCATCGGCAGGTTTTTCCATCGATGCCAAACTGGAAAAACTATATAAAAGCTATGCATCCTTCATATCCGAAGACCTTCTCACAAATCACAAAGTAAATGTGCATCTGGGTAACGCACAGAAGCCGGAACTCGACATAGACAAATCCCTTATTGAAAATACCGAGAAAAACAGCGACATAGCATTCATCACCTTCGGGCGCGTTTCCGGAGAAGCAAGGGACAGGATTCACGACACCGATTTCCTGCTTCAACAAAAAGAAAAGGCTCTCCTTGAGAATGTTTGCAACATATACCATAAAGCCGGGAAGAAAGTTGTGGTCATCCTCAACATCTGCGGCCCCATAGAGACCGCGTCGTGGAAAGACCTCCCCGATGCCATCTTGTGCGCATGGCTTCCCGGTGAGGAAGGAGGCAACGCAATAGCAGACCTGGTTACCGGAAAAAAGAATCCTTCCGGAAGGCTCCCCATGACTTTCCCCGTCAGCTATTTCGATGCTGCCGGCTCAGAAGATTTTCCATATGATTTCGTGAGCAACAAGGCCAATGAATCAGTGGTGCATCCGGAACGCCGGGGACTCCCCCTCAAAAATATCGCATTTACCGATTACACCGAAGGAATCTATGTCGGTTATAGGTATTTCTGCACACAGAACAAACCTGTTTCATTTCCTTTCGGATACGGCCTTAGCTACACATCTTTCTCCTACTCCAAACCAATGGTAAAGCTAAAGAAAGGCCGGGTCGAAGCCAGCATATGCGTCACAAATACCGGAAGCGTTTCCGGAAAAGAAGCAGTCGGACTTTACATAAAGGCAGCCCCTGGTAGTTTCTCCGACAAGCCTGATAAGGAACTGAAGGCATTTGCAAAGACACCCGAACTTGCTCCCGGGCAGAGTTATACACTTACAATGAGCTTTCCTCTCTCCGACCTTTCTTCGTACAACGACACCAAAGCCCGCTGGGAGCGGGCCAAAGGCCGTTACAGGGTTTATTTTGGTGCAGATGTCCTGAATCCCGAAGCAGAATCAGGTTTTAACTTATAAACAACAGTTCCCGGTATTTTGGCAAAGGCCAGGTAGCGTTGTCCACGATTTCTTCAAGGTCGTCGATAGGCTTGCGGATTCCAGGGATAAGGTCTGCCACACCACTGTAAGCAAGAGCTTTTTCGAACTTGTCTTCCAACTTGTTGGCTTTCTTTCGGGCTTCTGTAATACCTTCAACCTTTCTGCGGATGTCAGCGATGAGAGCGGAGATTTCCCTTGCAAGGGCAAGCTCTGTCGCCGCAGCCTCGTCTCCCAGCAAAGACTTCTGCAACGATGCATTCTGGAGCAGACGGGTTTGGTAATCGAGAGCTGCCGGAATAATATGATTAAGGGCCATACGCCCTATAACCCGAGCCTCTATCTGGACCTTCTTTACATAGGTTTCAAGTTTCACCTCGTTACGGGCATGCAGTTCCTTTTCGTTGAAGACTCCGCAGCGCGTAAACATCTCCACAGACTCTTTCTTTTCATACTCGCAGAGCATCTTTGGAACAATGGTCTCGGTGTCGAGCCCACGTCTTGCAGCCTCTTTGCGCCACTCGTCAGAATAACCGTTCCCCTCAAAGCACACCACATCCAGAATACTGGCTATCAATGGCTTGAGCGTATCCATCACTGCAACATCAAGAGCCTTGCCTTCCGCCATATTTGCATCGAGGGCGTCTTTGAAATCGAGAAGTTGTTCTGCAACGGCGGTATTGAGCGTAATCATCGACCCTGCGCAATTAGCGCTGGCTCCTACTGCCCGGAACTCAAAACGGTTGCCAGTAAAAGCAAAAGGAGAGGTACGGTTGCGGTCGGTATTATCTATAAAAATCTGAGGGATTCCGATAGCGCCCACGCTGGCACCCTTCTTTCCGCTGATTTCTATCGGAGTTCCGGAGGGCATTTCCAACAGGTCGTGAAGAACCCCTGTCATGGTTCGGCCAAGGAAAGCCGATACTATGGCCGGAGGTGCTTCGTTGGCTCCAAGGCGATGGGCGTTGGTAGCAGAAGCAATGGAAGCCTTCAACAGTCCGTTATGCCGCTGTACGGCATAGAGAGTATTTACAAAGAAAGTTATGAACTGGAGATTGCCCAGGGCATCTTTGCCCGGCGCCATCAACGGAACCCCGGTGTCTGTGCCGAGACTCCAGTTGTTGTGCTTGCCGCTTCCGTTCACCCCGGCAAAAGGCTTTTCGTGCAGCAGAACTACGAATCCATGTTTGCGGGCGACCCTGTGCATCACGTTCATTATCTGCTGGTTCTGGTCGTTTGACAGGTTCATCTCCCCATAAATGGGGGCAAATTCAAACTGATTCGGGGCAACCTCTTTATGCCTTGTCTTGAGCGGTATTCCAAGTTTATACCCTTCCGTCTCAAGTTCTTTCATGAAAGCAGCCACTCTCGAAGGGATGGCGCCGAAATAATGGTCATCCAGCTGTTGGTTCTTGCTGGATTCGTGCCCCATAAGGGTACGGCCTGTAATCATAAGATCGGGCCTTGCAGCGTAAATATCCTCATCCACCAGGAAATACTCCTGTTCCCAGCCAAGATAGGCATACACTCTGTTCACCGCAGGATCAAAAAGACGGCAGATAGGAACTGCAGCATCGCTCACGGCCTTTAGAGAGCGCTTGAGCGGGGTCTTGTAATCGAGGGCCTCCCCGGTATAAGCCACGAATACGGTAGGGATGCATAGAGTATCGTCCTGAATAAAAACCGGAGACGAAGGGTCCCAGGCGGTATACCCCCTGGCTTCGAAAGTTGCGCGGATGCCGCCGCTTGGAAAGCTCGAAGCATCAGGTTCCTGCTGCACCAGATTCTTGCCGGTAAAACTCTCAATCACTCCCCCTCTGCCATTGTATTCAATGAGTGAATCGTGTTTTTCGGCTGTGCCGTCGGTGAGAGGCTGGAACCAGTGGGTAATATGCGTCACGCCATGTTCCAAAGCCCACTTCTTCATTCCGGCCGCAACTTTGTCGGCCGTAGGAAGATCGAGCGAAAGCCCCTCGTCAATGCATTTGGTGAGAGCATCATAAGTGTCTGGATCAAGATAACGGCGCATCTTTTCGCGGTTAAAAACCAGACACCCGAACCAGCGGGAAACCTCGTTTTCCGGAGCGGGCACATCCACCGCCTTCTTTTTGAAGGCTTCCAGGACGATCTTAGTTCTGAGATTTGCCATCTTAAAGGATATTCATGGATTGTTCGCGTATTTTCTCCAGTTCGTCTTTCATTCGCACCACCAGTTTCTGGATAGGGGCATTGTTTGCCTTGGAACCCGTGGTGTTGATCTCCCTTCCCATTTCCTGAATGATGAATCCCAGTTTTTTTCCGGGATAGGGTTCGGCATCGATGGTGTCGAGAAAGTACGCACAGTGCTGGCGCAGGCGGACCTTCTCTTCATTAATATCGTATTTTTCGAGCCAGAATATCATTTCCTGCTCAAAACGCTCGGGGTCAAGTTTCACGTTCAGTTCTTCGGCAGCCTTGAGGATACGCTCACGCACGGCATCAACCCTTTCTTTTTCGTGGGATTCCACTTCATCTTCCAATTCCAGAATAGTCCTGACCCTGGAGGTAACATCGGCATGCAGGGCCTTCCCTTCCTTCGAGCGATAATCGTTAACGGCCTCTATAGCCCGGTCGATGGCAGCTTCCACATCCGGCCAGCACGCTTCGTTAATAGCCTCTTCCTTCTTGGAGGAGACCACGTCAGGGAAGCGCAGTACGGCCGCGAACAGCTCATCGTTACCGCCTCCTGCCTGACCGGGCATTCCGTCCCTTATAGCCAGCACCTGCTCATAGTAACTCCTCACAAGTGCAGCATCTACCACCCTGCCGGAATCCTGCGTATTCCCCTCGAGCGAAAGGAACAGATCTATGGTTCCACGAACCAGCCTGTCGGAGAGTTTCTGTCTCACCAGAAGGTCTTTGTCCTTGGGAAGAAGGGAAGATTTGATGCTGATATCAGCAGATTTCGAATTAAGGGTTCGGATTTCGACGGTCAGTTTGCCGGAAGGGATAAGCACCTCCGACTTGCCGTAACCGGTCATGGATTTAATCATACGGATTCGTTTTTGTTCACAAAAATAACAAATAAATCCGCAAATTCTTCTACCACTGAGTCAGGATTCCGTCCCGGGCACCAGAAGGGGCTTTACGAAACTGCCTTTTTTTGAATTTCGCCCATCAACCAGAGCATATAGAGCCAAACGACGGCTATTGCTGCGACTGCCGCAATCTAAGAGCCGTCAGAGAAAAAGGACAGATCAGTCAAGAACAACGGATAGTCATATGCCCAAAGGGAAAGAGTCTGGATACCCCGTCTGTGATAACCTAGCGCATCACTCACATCCCATACTTCTCCCCGGACAGGATCTATCACAACAGGATGCGGAAGCAATGAGGGAGCATCCGTAACAAACTCCATCATTCCGGGCAAAGGTGCTGGGCTGATGTCAATGTGTTCCTTTTGCCAGAAAGCCACCATTGGAACACCTCGCCTGCTGAACTGCATCACTTCCACGTTCATATAAGAAGACAGAGGCGTAAAGGTCTTATAGCTCTGAGGACTCGTAAAATGGAACCAGTACTGCGGAGCGGGCTGTGCATCTTCCATCAAATAACACATGGACTGCAATGCATACCAGCCCAGTTTCGGTTTATTTTCTCTGGTGTTCCATATCCCATAATACTGATCCGAACCGTCAGGGTAATAACTTAGAAAATCTGCAACTGTGAACTGGCTTGAAACTTCGCACCCGATGCCTATATCATAAGTAATCCTCCTGGCTATATATTTCGCCTGTGCATACTCGGTGGGGAAACCGAACAAGCGGCTTTTACCAGTCGACCGGCCACACTCTCCCTGCCAAATAGGCATGGGATTTCCATCAGATCTCTTAAGGAGGGCCCTGGCCTGGTTGAATGCCTTTTGAACACCCTCCTCCGGAGTTCTCCAGTACACATGGTAATTATAAAAATCAATCACATCCGCAATTCCTTCCCTGGAAAGGGTAGTCATCCAAACTGAAGAAAGTTCCGCAAGATTGATCGTGATCCGGGCAGAAGGTATCACTTTTCTGATTTCTGCCGCTGTTGCCTTCACAAACTGCGCAAAGTCACGTGACGCCTGCACATCCCCATAGAGGATTCCCGCTCTTTCCCCTTTATAGCGCCAGAAAGCCTCAGGTTCATTTCATATTTCAAAGATTTCAACCCTTCCTTTGAAATGCTTCGACAAAGCACGGACATACTTCAGCCATGCTTTCATGGCACGTTCGCCATGGTAAAGCGGGGCCTCTCCTACCCATCCACGCCCCCATCCCGGCACAACTGTCCCTTTTTCTTCCGCCTCCTTCCACTGTTGCTCGAAAAGTTCACACGGGCAATACGCCGGATGTCCGAAGCCAAGGCTCAGCCAGGTTTGGATGCTGCGCTCCGACAGGCCGTCCACCACTTGGTCCAACCAACTGAAATCATACTTTCCCGGAACACGTTCACATTTCCACCACCCGCTCTGGCAACGGGCATACTTCACTCCGGCTTCACACAGATAATCAAATGTTACAAGTGGGTCAAAAGTATCCCTATCCAGGGTTTCAAACCCTATCCCCACCGGAACGTTCTCCATATCCCTGCTGGTTTTGTGCGGCAAAAAACCCAGTTTCCGATACTTACCGCATTCCCCATACATATCCGGCGTATGGTTAAAACAAAACCACTCGTTTTTAAACTCAGGCAAACTTCTGCGGTCAAGTTGCGCGCCAAGAAAGGAGGAGATGCTATCGAGCCTCGAGGTATCATGATCAGGCACCTCAACCAAAGAACGCGTTATTTGCGCATGAGCGATTGTAGCAACAAACGAAATAGTCAGAAGGGATAAGACGTACCTGCCCGCTTTTTTCATTTTCCTGTCCAATATTTTTCTATTTCTTCAAGGGTTTTCCCCGTAGTTTCAGGAATTTTTCGCCACATTATCCAAAGATACGGCAGGCACATGAATGCAAACAGGAAGAAGGTTCCTGCGGGTGTGAGGTTCGCCAGCATCCAGGGGGTAAGCTGGCCGATAAGATAGGTGCCTACCCAGAGGGCGAATCCGGCTATCGACATTGCGAGTCCGCGCACACGATTAGGATACATCTCTCCAAGCAGCACAAATATAACCGCGCTGATGGAGATTGCCGTGCAGAATACATACAGCAGGAAGAACGTGAGCATGAACCAGGTCGGCAAGGACGTTGCGGGAAGGAAATAGATAGCAATTCCGAGCAGGCAGACTATCATACCGCTTACGCCCCAGTAAACCAGTTGTTTGCGACCAACCTTGTCGATAATAACCAGTGCAAGCACAGTTGTCAGCATATTCACAATTCCCACAAGCACTGTTGAAAAGAGCGGATCCTCGAAACCGGCATCCTTGAAGATTTCCGGGCCGTAATAGAGCACCGCATTCACACCCATAAACTGACCAAGTATTGCAATCGCAGAGCCAAGTAATACAGATTTAAGAATACCCGGCTCAAGAAGGACCCGCCATTCGGATTTCACCTCACTGGCAACGGATGCTTTGGTAAGATCTACCTGAGAACGGACATCCTCGCCGTTATTGTAAATTCGTCCAAGCACTGCGGAAGCTTTGTCGTAACGACCTTTCACGATAAGCCAGCGGGGACTCTCCGGAATAAAGAAGATCACCGCAAGGAACAACAGGTCAGGAATGGTTTCATAACCAAGCATTCCTCTCCAGTATTCACTGTTAAACATCCGAACTCGTAATGGATCAGCCGAACGCACGGTGGCATCAGCATCGGCAAGAGAGGTATCCGCATTTTTAAGTACCAGATAATTAATCAGATACGCAAGCAGGAAGCCAACCGTTATGGCAAGTTGATAAAGAGACACCAGCATCCCGCGTTTTTCAGGAACGGCAATTTCGGAAATATAGGCTGGAGAAACCACAGACACAACACCTATCCCGAATCCTCCCAGCATCCGGAAGAACACCAGCCCGCTAAGATCTGCACATACAGCGCATCCTATTGCCGAGATGCTGAACATCAATGCAGAAATCAGCATGGTTTTTTTTCGGCCCAGAAAGTCGCTGAGCATTCCTGCAACCAGCACGCCTATGATAGAACCTATGAGGGCGCAACCCACATACCAGCCCTTGGCGAGCTCATCCAGCGAGAACTGTCCGGCCACAATATCCGTTGTGCCGGAAATCACGGCAGTATCATAACCAAAAAGTATTCCTCCGATAGCAGCTACTACCGAGAGGAATACCACATAACCCATGTTTACGGTTTTCCTCATATTCCGAAATATTCCCTGTATCTGTCGTAAAGGTGACCGGCCTGCAGATATGCTGACTGAGGGCTCATAAAGTGGCTGAATTCAAATGTGATGGCCTTGTTGTAACCGCAGCGTTTGGCAGCCTCCAGTTTGAGGCGAAGCTTGTCGAACTTGATAGGAAAGAATTTGATGGGCATATCCCGGTCGAAACTCTCCGCATTGGTCCAGCTCTCAATTCCGTATTTATCAGCCAACGACTTATTTATGGTGAGGAAAGTGTCCAATTCATCGTAATCGACATGCCCGTCCTGGAATGCGCAGGCATCAACATAGTCGTGTATGCCGTCAAATATCTCATTCCAGTCACGTTCATGGTCGCTGACAGTGGTTCCATTGTCTTTTGTAAGCTTTGAGCCGAAAGCAGAAACGGCCTTTTTCCCATTGATCCATGGAGAAATGAAGGTAGGCAAACCTCCAGAAATCTCTTTACACTGCTTACCGAGAGCACGGTAAGCATCGATCATGCCATCCTTCTTTTTGCTGAACTCCTTGCTGAGATACCAGCCGGCAAAACTTTTATACTTACTGCCATAACGCTCCCAAGCTTCCTCGATAACGTATTTATTGTTTTCCATATCGGCCACAGCTCCGTCGGGATAAGGTACACCGGAGTCGTAAAGGCCAAACCAGAATTTCATGCCATATTTTTCAGCCAGGCGGCAGAACATGTCTATGAGATCCACCGAAGGCATATAACAGCCTGTTTTCAGCAGGTGCGGAGATGGATAGGTTATAAATTTCCGATGTCCGCAACGAATATCAATGACGTCCGTAATGCCTATCGCCTTCATATAAGCAAAATCCCTGTCCCACTCGGCTTCCCCCCAGTTCTGATGGGGAATATCGTGAGATATTTCATCGAGAAAAGTACCTGTTATAGGCAGGCCGGCGGCTTTGGGTACGATCAGTTTGGATGCTCCGATGCTTCCCGCATAGGCAGGGCCTCCGGGTTTGGGAACGACATGACCGGTTTGCCTGCAACCTTCCAGCGTAGCGGCCCCAGCCATTACTGCAGCTCCAGCAAGAGCCCCTTTCTTCAAAAATGATCTTCTATTTTCCATTTCCGTTTTATTTCAAAACAAGTTTTGCTGTTATCGAATAATGATCCGATGCACAATGACCTTCCGTTATGTCAGTATCAACGCACCGATAGCTTCTAACCTCAAAATCCGGACTTGCAAGCACATAATCAATCCTTGATGAATTCTTATAGGATGGTTTGTAGCCATGGAACGTTCCAGTCGGACCTTCTGGAGGAGTAACAGTAGCCAGATATGCATCCTGCATATTCTCGGTAAGTAAACGGATAGCTTCGCTGTCCGGACCTGCATTTAGGTCGCCGGTCAGTATGGCAGGAGCATTTCCTGCAAGTTCCTTGATCTTGCTCACCAAAAGGGTAGCACATTTGGTTCGCAAAGCTGTAGATTCATCGACAGATTTCTTTCCCTTATTATCGAGATGGGTGTTGAAGAAATAGAACTCGCGGCCACTTCCCTTTTCCCTCAAGCGGCCCCAGGAACAGATGCGAAGATAATTCAAGCCCCAGCCGTTGCTGATTCGTTCCGGCGTGGGAGAGAACCAGAAATCGCCGCTCTCTACCAGATCGAAACGGTCTTTCCGATAGAAGAATGCTGAATACGTCCCGGTACGGTCGCCGGTGCACTGTCCGTAGAACTCATACTCCGGTATCGCACTCCTGAGGTCTTCAAGCATATAACCATAGCATTCCTCGGTACCGAACACGTCGTAATTCGCTGCCTTGATGCGTTCTACGGCCCGGGGACGGCGCATCTTCCAGGAATTGTCCCCCTTATCGATGTCACCGCGAAGATTAAAGTTCCCAACGATTAGATCAACGGGAGTTGCCGGCACCTTGCGGACAGTTCCGCAAGATGCCAACGACAAAACGCATAACAAGAAAAGTAATTTCCTCATTTCTAATCATTTAATCGCCCACATAGGCTCCCATCATGGTCTTTCCGCTACGCGAATTGCCTTTCTGGTCTTTCAGCAGAATTGCAGAATCAATGCCAAGCGTGCCGGCAAGGGTCGTCAGTTCCGCAGTGCTCATTCCACCGGTCCGGGCAGGATTGCCTTCTCCCGTCGCAAGAGGATATACATCAGTGGAAAGGCTGCGGAGGATATTCGTTACCGGTGCATAGTCAGTCGTGCCTTTGGTGCCGTCCGAGCCAAACAGATAGAGCTGGACAGAAGATGTCTGAGCATTATTGGTAACGGAATTCTTTATAGTTGCACTTGTACTAACTTCCTGACTGGAGTTCGCAGAGGTGTTCGTATTTGCAGCAACTACCGAATTATACACTGCTATGTAACTGTTTTCTCCACCGGCATGTACACTGTAACTACTTGGGCCATGCGTATTTGCAGTTATCGTGCTGTTTACTATAATCGCTTTGCAGCCTGCGGCATTCTGCCTCACGTAAATGCTGCCAACATGACGCTTGGAGTCATTACCGTCTATGGTACAGTTCACAAAAAGAATATTGCCAAAACTTCCTGACACTTCCGCAGCCGGACCTCCAATGGTTCCTGATGTATTGGTAATATGATTCCCATAAATGTGAGAATTGTACACACGCACATATCCTCCATCCGAATTAGTCCAATAACGGAAAACCCCGCCATATGTCTGAGCGGAATTGTCGGTAGCGCTTATTCCGTCGAATGTAGCTTTTGCCGTACCGTCGTTATAAATGACGCCGCCTGTCTTGGCAGAATTCCCGGACAGGACGCCACCGTTTACAAACAGTTCCGATTTTGAAGCATTGTAAAAAACTCCTCCGTTATTTCCTGTTGCAACGTTCTCGGTATAGGTGCAGTCATTTGAAGTCAACACACCTTTGTTATAAGCAACACCCCCATTGAACGTTGCAGTATTATCAGTAAAGGTACAATTATTAAGAGTCAGGTTGCCTGTGGTCTCCATGTTCCATATCGCACCTCCTCCATTTGATGCGTGGGTGCATGTGTTGGCAGAGAAGGTAGTATTACTGACAACAGTCGTTCCGCCGTTATCCAGGCCTCCACCGCCCAAGGAAGCGGTATTGTCTTTTATTATACAATCCGATACCTCAACAAAAGATTCTGTACCGATAAATATTCCTCCACCTGCACCTCCGCTTCCGTTTTGAACGGTCAGATCTTTTATATAGACCTTATTGCTGGCGTCTCCTGCAGCAGAAACATTGATAGGAAGCTCTGTTCCCCCGCCATCCAGAATAGTCGTGGTTTTGTCTGTCCCCTGGAGTGTAACGTTTTTGGTTACGCTGAAAGCACCGCTGTAAGTGCCCGCAGCCAAATGGATAACGTCTCCGTCTTCAGACATTTTTAGAGCTGATGCCAGCGTTGCAGGGTTGGATGCATCCGAACCTGTCTTAGTCCCCGCCGCGGTTGGGGCTGCATAGATGTCAGTTCCGGGGAATGCAATAGTGAAAACCCGTACACTTCTGGCGTCTATAACATTGGATGAAGAAGTGGCCTGTTTTACGGTTTTTGCAATTTCATCGCTGCCGGCCAGTGTAGAAATGGTGAAATCGGCATATGTACCAGTAGGAACAGGCACGTAGAAAGTTCTCTCTGTCGCACTTCCCGCCGTAAACGTGATATTCACCTTGTCCTCCGTGGATCCTGAAGCTGCGCTTATTTTTCCACCATTGTATTCAAAACTGCCGGTAATGCCGGTGCTCCCTCCCGCGACGAGGAGGAAAGACGTCGCATTCGCAGGAATCCCGCTCACCTTGAAGGCTAGCACACCGCCGGCATGGGTAAAGGAGAGACTGCTTCCTGAAACGGCAGCGACCATCGGCATCCTGGTCTGGCCGTCGACCCAGGCAAAGGTATCAGGCAGTTTGATGGTAAGAGTGGTTCCGTCATAGGAATGCTCATCGTTGGCAGGATACACGGCATAACCAGTCACCGTCTCTCCTTCGTCAAGGGTTGCCTTGAACTTGTTCAGGGCTCCGCTTCCGGAATTGGAGAACGTAACGAAACGGTTCTTGCTCGTATATACGGATATCTCATCTCCTTCCACCCAGGAAAGGGTTGTGGATTCTGTAGACATCGAGACCTTGGTGTTTTCAATGGTCGCAGTAAGCACTACTTCCCCGGATGTCTGCCCGGAATCAGGGATTTCGGGTTCCGAGACTGGAGTTTCAGCCTTCGAGCAGGCGGCGAGGGCTGCCATGGCAAGCCCGAGATAAAGGAATGTCTTTTTCATTGCCGTGTCATTTTAATCTTCCCACGACCCGTTCACGAGATCAACTTCCTCCAGGGTCGCATCTGCGGAAGCCATCATGATATTCTTCATTTTGAGTGGGACAACCACTATTACAGGTGAAATGTATTCTTTTTGTTCCATATCATTATTTATTTATATTTTACTTCAATATTGTCCAGATAGAAACGTCCTAACGGCTTGGCATTGAACCCATTGCTTTCAAATTTTATCTGGGTATCAGATGTCGCTCCCGTTACGGTAACGGTATAATGAGTCATCTTGAATGCAGTACCGCTGAGATCCATCCTGCCGACACCGTCAACCACAGTACCCTTGGAAACGGCACTCACTGTACCTGCATTGTAACAACTGAACCAGAAGTAGTCTGCATCGGTAGGCTCTGCAGCCTCTCCGATATTGGGAACGGCACAGTAAATTGCTGCATCAAATTCAACAATGATATCTCTGGTACCAACAATCTTGGACAATTTCGGTGTCCAAAGCTCGCCACTGTAGTTATTCCCGACACGCAGCATTCCCGCCATAGGATTAATGGACTTTCCGCACCATGCATCAGGCAGTTTGCCGCCATTATTGTCTCCATCCATGGCAGGGACAGTCAGAGTCCTGGTTCTTACTCCATCGTAAACATCCCCGTACCAGGAAGGATTCAATCCGAAACCGGCTGATTCGTTCTGAACAAAATCGTGAGGATATTGATTGTTATGGATCAAATCGGCTTCCAAGGTACCGTCTGGATTGCTGAAAGAAACCTTGTCGGTATTGCTGTAAATGCTCGTCACCGGATAATATGGTTTCGCGGATTGTTTGTTGTTCGGCTGGAAGCCGTATGCGCGCATCGGCATGTCTCCACCGAAAGTCAGGTTGTCAAAATACATGCTGAACAGCAGATCAGCCTTGGGCGTGCGTGCAGCGGAAGTTTTGGCAGTCTTGTAAACCCAGTCGGAAGCAGCAAATCCCCGTCTGCTGCCATCTTCATCATTCTGAACTTCATCCACGTCTTTGTTCACCTGAGGATAAAGTCTTAAGGCAAAGATGTAATCGGTATCAGGGGTGAGATTGGAATATGAGACCAATATCTTGCCATCTACCAAGTACTTGTCGACATTGAATGTCTTGCGGAGCACGGATGTAGCATAAACACGATTTCCAGCAGTACAATCCTCGGGGGTTGAGCCCTTGTATAACATCAATTCATATGTTTTGTTATTCCAGGCCGACACTTCATCACCGACACGTGGCCAGCTGAAAGTAAGTTTAGTGGCATTGCCCTGGAATGTATCCGGAACAAATTCCAGTCCCGTAGGAGCAGGCAGTTTCTGTATCTGGTTGGACATTTCGACCAACTTCCCTATTTCTACGTTAACAGGAGCTGCGGCTTTTCTGGAAGAACTGGCGATAATGGCTCCGTCAGTGTCAATCAGGCTCACGGTGAAGTCGCTGTAAGTCCCTGCAGGAAGCGGGAAAGTAAAAGTCAGGTCGCGGGAGGAAACCTGCGGGATAAAATTGATGCGGACCGTATCGGCCGTTTCACCCGCCGGATTGGCCTGCAGGACGACATCGCTTCCGCTATAATCGGGAATGACGTAATTGCCCGATACCCCAGAGCCGTCTGACTTGAATATAAAGCCCGCTGCATTGGAAGGAACAGCCTTGCATATTACCCTCAACATACCTGTTACAGGCTTGAAAGCAGCAGTCTGTCCCTTTGATACAGATGCAATCATCGGAACACGAATCTTGTTCTCAGAATATTCATACTCCGAAGGCAACGTTAACGAGAGTTCTGTTCCATTAACGGAAAGGTCTTCTCCATTGAACACCGCCAGATTTCCGAGCGAGGACGCGTCACCTTCGAACTGTGCCTCGGAAGAATCCGCTCCGTCGTAAAGATTGAATGAAGTGAATTCACCGGATGTATTCAGTACATTGATCACATCACTGCCGGACCACAACAGCTGTACGTCTGCAGGGGCATCTGAATCATCCTCCCACGCTGTCCACTTGCCTCTGACTCCTTCGAGCAAAGGCAGTGAGGCGGCAAGACAACGGTCATCGTCCAGAGGTTGCAGTTCCGGAATCAGATCATAGCTGATATTCTCCACTCCGTTGAATATGGTTACAACATACGGATTGTTCTCCTGAAGGTTAAGTATCGCAACAGTGTTGGACGGACTTATCAGTTTGGTGCCTTTCTTGATCTTGAAAGTCACCGTTACTGATGAGAGATCTTCGGTTGCCACGAAAGGCAGCCAGATTCTTTTAGATTCATCATCGATGGTTCCATAGATTATGGCAGCTCCGTCAATGGCAGAAACCGAAACAATCGGATAATCGACTTTTTCGGCTTTTACGGCAGGCTCTTTTTCGTTGCACGAATAGAACAATAGAGATCCCGCCACAAGGCACATCAGTGCTGATAATCTGACAAAATATTGTTTCATAACTATTTGATTGCTACGGTTGCCATTATGGGGAGATGGTCGGATGCGCTGCGGCGCTCTGAAAAATCGGTATCGATATTCTTGTAATTGTAAACCGTGAAGTGCTCGGTCACAAAAATGAAATCGATGCGGCTTGTAGGAGGATTGGTGAAGTTATATCCATAATATGAACCTTCAGGGCCTGCCGGCACCGACAACGATGCGGCATAACAATCGCGCAAATATCCTCCGTTCAGGATTTCATTTATAGCAGTTGATCCAGGGGCGCTGTTGAAGTCTCCTGTCGCGATTACGGCGGCATCCTTTGCAATGATGTCAATCTGGGTTCTCAAGACCCTGGCACTGTTGTAAACTATTTGATTGAAGGTATTGCTGTCATTCTTTCCCTTGTTGTCGAAATGGGAATTGAATATAAAGAAAATCCTCTGCGTATTCTTGTCCTGGAATTTGCACCACGAACAGAGACGCGGCCAGTTGGGATTCCAGCTATAACTGTACGGCACTTCAGGGGTCTCCGAATACCAGAAGTCACCGCTGTCCAGAAGAAGAAAACGGTCTTTGCGATAGAAAATGGCAGAATAGCAAGGTATTCCGGAAGTCCAGGTGTCGAAATTGCCATATTTGCCATAATAGTCATATTCAGGAGCATCCGACTTGATGTCTTCAAGCATCCGGTCATAACATTCCTGTGTCCCGAATATATCAAAAGCATTGTCGCGGATTCGTGCAATGACCCGCGCACGCCTGTTGCTCCAGGTGTTGTCGCCACTGTCGATGTCACCGCGAAGATTGAAACTGCCTACCACGAAAGTTGTCTTGCGCTCCACCTCTCCGGACCCTTCTCCGTCATCTTCGCTATGGTCCCTATAATATTTGCCGTCGTCTGTACAGGCGGCAAGGCAGCACAATGCTGCGATAATAGTAAATATT